>JACROP010000182.1 GCA_016214385.1 Nitrospirota bacterium | reverse complement strand
GAGCTTATAAGCAGTCCTTAATGGCATGGCAGAGTGTATCCCAAACTGTCTCGCCTCATAAGATGCTGTTGATACAACACCCCTTTTAGTGGGGTCTCCATCACCCCCAATCACAACAGGCTTTCCGATCAGTTCAGGACGACGCTTTTGCTCAACAGCAGCAAAGAACGCATCCATGTCTATGTGAAGTATTCTTCTCATACTTATTAATGCAACTGCATAAAATAATGTTATCTGTATGGCAAGGCCTTAGGGTTGCCCTACAGATAACATTATTTTAGTTAGTATACAATATAGAAGGCGCTAAAATTCTTGACACAAGCAATAGCGTTTGATAGCATTTTTCTCATGGAAGCGGGGTAACTGTAAGCAAAGAAAAGTCAGGAAGAATTGTGGTTTCCTGCCGTTATGATCCTCTGCGCGTCCAAAAGGTCAAGAGTATCCCCGACCACAGATGGCATCCTGCTGAAAAACACTGGAGTTTTCCTGATTCAGATGGAACATTAACCCCCCATTCCCCCCTTAACTTAAGGGGGGTTAGCATTTGAAGGAGAAGAAATTCACATAGACCCTGCATTGCAGGGGACTGTCCCCGAAGAGTAAAATCCCCGGGGGTGATGAATGACAATATTTGTCAGGTTGAGGTTTTTTCTGGCCTTCGGCCAGAGGCAATATATCCGCACCAGGTGCTGATACACCGCCAAATTGGAAGTGTATCAGCACTCAATGCTGATACAAACGAGTTATCTGCTCATTGTGGGCAAAGTTATAAAAAGTGGAAAGGTAACAGCTATGACATATGATGTAAGTCAAAAACTTTGTTCTATATGTGGTGACCCGATACCAGAGGGACGACTTAAGGTAATGCCAAAGACAAATGTTTGTACCAATTGTGCTAATGAACATAAACCCCAAGCGTCTATAAGCAAATCTGCTGAAGATTATGGCAACTGTCCACGCTGTGGCTCAAAATTAAAGCTATGTCATGGACCGAAAGTTGATTTTATTGGATGCAGTGGCTTTCCATCTTGTACATACAAGGAATGGCTTTCGAGAAAATTAGGCTCAACCCATAGAAGAAATAATCAAAATAAACAATTTAAAACCGACCAAACTCTTAAAAAAATATTGGAAGAATAATCTGAAAAAGAATTACCAGCACCGGCAGACAGATAACATGCTAAAATAAGAGAGGAGGTGATTTAAATGCCAACTATTAAAGAATCAGTTATGTCACTGGTTAAGGATATGCCCGAAAATGCAACTTTAGAGGATATAATGGAATCTCTCTATGTAAAACAAAAAATATTAAAAGGACAAAAACAGTTAGAATCTGGTCAGTTTTATACACACGAAGAGGCAAAGGAAATCATGAAAGAATGGCTAAAATAAAGTGGTCTAAAGATTCACTTGAAGACTTAAAAGAAATAGTCTTAACTATGGAGCTTTTTAGAGAAGAAACCCTGAAGGAACCACTCGCTTACCGGATGTGTCCGAGGAGTCTTGATGAATATGTAGGGCAGGGGCACATCCTCGGTGAAGGTAGGCTGCTCAGGAGGGCTATAGAGGCTGACAGGATTACATCAATCATCCTTTACGGCCCGCCGGGTACAGGAAAGACAGCGCTTGCACGGGTAATCGCTGAAAGGACAAAGGCCCATTTTGAATGGCTCAATGCAGCAACCGCAGGGCTTGATGAACTCAGAAAGATAATACAATCTGCAAGGACACGGAAGAAAAAAGGTATCCGCACAATCCTCTTCTTGGATGAGATACACAGGTTTAACAAACTTCAGCAGGATGCGCTTCTGCCTGATGTTGAAGAGGGTAATGTTACATTAATTGCTGCCACCGTAGAAAACCCATTCTTTTATGTGAATAGTGCGCTTCTATCGAGAAGTCAGGTATTTGAACTAAAGCAGCTTAGCGAGGAAGAGATTTTAGCGGTTTTGCATAATGCCATTCAAGACAGAGAGAGGGGGCTCGGCAATCTGAAGATAGATGTAGATGAAGATGCATTGAGACATATTGCCAGGATGTCTGATGGAGATGCGCGGAGGGCATTATCAGCATTGGAGATTGCTGCGCTCACGACCATCCCTGATGAAAAAGAGGTTATCAGGATAACGATCCCTGTAGCTGAAGAATCCATCCAGAAAAAGGTGATTGTCTACGATAAAAAAGGTGATCAACACTACGATACAATCTCTGCCTTTATCAAAAGCATGCGGGGTTCTGACCCTGATGCAGCAGTCTACTACCTCGCAAAGATGCTCTATTCAGGTGAAGATCCTCGATTCATAGCAAGAAGGATTGTGATATGTGCATCAGAGGATGTAGGAGATGCAGACCCGATGGCGATTGTTATAGCAACATCTGCATTAAGGGCAGTTGAATTCATAGGCATGCCTGAGGCGAGGATACCCCTTGCACAGGCAACTATCTATGTTGCTAACGCTCCGAAAAGCAATGCCTGCTATCTCGCTATAGAGGCAGCGATGAAAGACGTTGAGACAGAAAGGACTATGGAGGTCCCGGAACATCTGAAGGACACCCACTACCCCGGAGCTAAGAAATTAGGACACGGGAAGGGCTATAAATATCCTCACGATTATGGTGGGTATGTCGAGCAGGAGTATCTGACAAAGAAGAAAAAATACTACAACCCTTGAAGCTACTTGCTGCTTGCTATCTTCACCCCCATTACATTCTTCATTATCCTCAGTGCTGCGTCGTGGTCTTCTTTTGCGAGTCCTGCAACTCCGTTTTCAACAACTGTAACATTATAATCCCTGAGCACTGCATCAGATGCAGTGAACATTACACAGATATGAGTAACGCATCCTGTTAGCCTCAGGCAGACAATGCCGAGGGACTTCAGCGTCTCATCAAGCTTTGTGTTATAAAAACCTGAATAGGTGGTTTTTTCAATGATTATGTCATCAGGTGCTGGCTTGAGCTCATCAACAACCTCTGCACCCTTTGTGCCTTTAACTGCGTGAGGAGGCCAGCCGAATTTTGAGAACTCCTTATCATCAGGGCCATGGGCATCACAGATATAAATCACCGGGTTGCCTTCTGCCCTTGCTTTTTCAATCTCTCTTTTGATATCTGGAATTACTTTCCTCGTCTCAGGGACTTCAAGAGGTGCACCCTTCAGGACAAAGTCATTCAGCATATCTATTATTAAAAGAGCCTCCTTTGCCATAGGAACCTCTTACTCCACTATATCCTCCACTATCTTGAACTTCTCTTTCAATGCCTTTTCCACTACCTCGGGCACAAGACCTTTTATATGGCCTCCCAGAGAAGCCACCTCTTTTATCACAGTGGATGTCAGGAAAGTGTACTCCTCGCTGGGCATCATAAAGACAGTTTCCGTATTACTGTCAAGCCGCCTATTCATCAGGGCCATCTGGAGTTCGTACTCAAAATCAGATACTGCCCTGAGCCCCCTGATTATAGCAACTCCTTTTTTGCTCCTGACATAATCAACGAGAAGGCCATTGAATGCCTCGGCTTTAGCCCCTTTAATCCCTTCGAGCGACTGCCTTATCATTCTGAGCCTCTCCTCAAGAGTGAAGAGCGGTAACTTTCTCGGGCTGGGAGCAACTGCGACTATAACTTCGTCAAAAATCCTGAGGGCCCTTTGAATCAGGTCTATATGGCCGTTAGTAATCGGGTCAAATGTGCCGGGATAAACTGCTATCTTAGTCATCACCCACCTCTCCCGTACTTCGGGAATAAACACTCAGGACTGTATCCCCATAAGTGTAATTTTTAATTAATTGCAGCCTGCCGGACACTGCCGGCAATTTCCTTTTAATAAAATGTTCTGCCACTACAACTCCTCCTGTCTCAAGCAGGTCCATCTCTCCGAGGTCTGATAAGACATTCTCTATCTCCTCTGTGTGGTATGGCGGGTCAAGGAAGATTATGTCAAATTTTTCATTCCTTCTGGAGGCATCCTCAAGGAAAAGCCTGGCCTTCTCTGCAATAATCATTGATTTTTCGGTAAAGCCAAATGCTCTAACAAGCCGCCTTATTTCTTCAACCCTGAACCTGTTGTCTTCAACAAAAATAGCTTTTAGTGCCCCGCGGCTCAGTGCCTCGATGCCAATAGCGCCTGTCCCTGCATACAAATCAACGAAAGTAGCCCCCTCAATCTTTTTCCTTAAAATATCAAAAAGTGCCTCCCTGACTTTTGCAGGGGTCGGCCTTAACGGCTCAGGCCCATGGACTAACTTTATCTTCCTTCCCTTTGCAAGGCCGCCAGAAATCCTCAATCCTTTTCCTTTCCTTCTGGAACCCCGCAGATGTTACTTTCGCATCCCTTGAGCAGGGGTTGCCTCAACTTTTTTCTTAAAAATGAGAGTTGTAAAAATGCAATCACAGCAAAAAATGCAGAATCGAGGCCATGGCCTGGCCTTCCGAACAAATTGGCCAGTAAGACAAAGGGATAAGCAAGAAATAATAACCAGCCCTCTATAAAACCAAAACAGTATGCCTCTTTACCCACAAGCCCTGCTCCGCCAGCTAAAGTAAGGCCAAGACCTATGAGAAATATCTTGTCACTTGCCGGTATAGGCAGAAGGCTCAGAAGCTGTATTGCAATTCCAGAAAAAGTGCACCAGAGAATAAACCTCTTTATTGATGCCTTCCAGACAAGGAGAAACATGGACGATAGTGCTATCCCGATATCAAAAATAATTATACCTGCGAATTCGTATGGGATCTTAAAAAAATAAAAAGAGGCAAGGATAAGGGCACCAATACTCTGAAGCACATAGCCCCACCTGTAAGCCACATCATAAGACCTCGGGTAATGAATTCCTGCCTCTGCAATGGTTTTTTCTAAGGAATAATCTGCCATTTCTTTTATGTTACTATAAAGCCATAAGGGGGTCAATTAACGCACTGATCCCGCCTCCTTTTTGTGGTATCATATCTCATAGAATTGACACCGGATTAAATGTTATTGGAGGTTAAAAATTGAAAACAACAAATACCGTCATAGCTCTTTCACTTGCTGCCGTGACATTTGCCTGTGGTCTGGCTCTTACACGTGAGACACAGCCAAAGATAAAAGTCTCTGAAGATTCCTTTAACTTTGGCCTCGTGGAGCAGGGCACAACGCTAAGGCATAAATTTACTATAAAGAATATCGGCGGCAATGACCTCATAGTTGAAAAGGTCGAACCTTCCTGAGGCTGCACTACCATTCATGCCAGTTTGGGCAGAATAGCACCTGGTGATTCAAAAGAGATAGTGATGGAAGTAGACACAGCAGGCAGGATAGGGAGGATCGCAAAGACAGCAACCGTCTATTCCAATGATCCAGATGTCCCTGAAAAAGTGCTGCTACTCGTAGCCGACCTTGTAAAGAGCGCACATATCAAGGGTATTTCAGGTAAAAATATTTTCCATTCTGATTGCACCCCATGTCATGTGGATAAAGGCAAGGGCAAAACCCATAAGGCGCTTTACGATGCCGACTGTGCCATATGCCACAGGGATGGCCCTAGAGGAGCAGCGCCCCTCAGGGTTTTGCGCATAATAGAAGAGGGGACATTAAGGAGAATTACAAGGGATGGTATACCAGACACAGTCATGCCTGGTTTTCATAGCTCTAATGGCGGCCCACTGACAGACGGGGAAATAGAGTCCATTGTGAGCTATATAAAAGACCAGAGCGGGCAGCCTTAATCCTTCTCTGCTACTCTTCCAATGCTGACGATTTTATCCTCGCCCTCGACATCCATAAGTTTCACCCCCTGGGTGTTTCGCCCGAGAAGGGAGATGTTCCTTGCTGTTGTCCTTATCAGCTTTCCTGAATTTGTTATCATGACGACCTCATCCTCATCTCTCACCTGCATGAGGCCTACAACCTTTCCGCCTTTAGATGTTAGCTTTATCGAGATGACTCCCTTTCCTCCACGTCCCTGAACAGGGTAATCCTCAATCTTTGACCTCTTCCCATACCCTTTCTCTGTAACAGTAAGGAGTGTTGTCTTTTCTTCTGGCACCTCTGCTGAGAACACCTCATCGCCTTTTACAAGCCTGATACCGATAACCCCTTTTGCAGATCTTCCCGTGCTTCTAACATCTTCCTCATTAAACCGTATCGAAAGGCCATTCCTCGTCCCTATGATAAGGTCGCTCTTTCCATCTGTCTTTCTTACAGCAATGAGTTCATCATCCTGCTCGAGTGTGATTGCGATGATTCCTTTTTCACGCGGGTTGCTGTATTCTTTAAGCGCAGTCTTTTTCACCGTGCCGTTCTTTGTGAACATGCATAGAAAACCCTCCTTGAAGTCCCTGACAGGGAGGGCTGTTGTAATCCTCTCGCCTTCCTGAAGTGCAAGGAGGTTAACAAGGGCCTTCCCTCTTGCAGCACGACCTGCCTCTGGGATCTGATATGTCTTTAGCCAGTAGAGCCTTCCGCGGTTACTAAAGAAGAGCATGTGGTCATGGGTCGAGCCAATGAAGAGCTGCTCAACAAAATCCTCCTCTTTTGTCTCCATACCGATAAGCCCCTTGCCGCCTCTCCGTTGGCTCCGGTACTGGCTCAGCGGGTTCCTCTTTATATATCCCTCATGGGAGACAGTTATAACCATTTCCTCTTCTGTTATGAGGTCTTCAATTGAGATTTCCTTTGTCTCCTCAAGTATCTCTGTTCTTCGAGGGTCAGAGTATTTTTCCTTTATATCAAGAAGTTCCTGTTTCACAATGCTATTTACAAGGGCATCGCTTCCAAGAATTGCCCTGAGTCTTTCAATATCTTTCAGCGTATCTTCGTAATCCTTTATAATCTTCTCCCTCTCAAGGCCGGTAAGGCGCTGCAGTTTCATATCGAGGATGGCCTGCGCCTGAATCTCTGAAAGGGAATAATTGCTCATTAATCCCTGCTTTGCCTCATCAGGGCTCTTCGATGCCCTTATCAGGGCTATTATCTCATCGAGGTGGTCAAGGGCTATCCTGAGTCCTTCTAATATATGCGCTTTCTCCTCAGCCTTCCTGAGCTCAAATCTCGTCCTCCTTATGACGACCTCTCGCCTGTGCTGGAGGAAATACCCAAGTAACCTTTTCAGGTTAAGTATCCTCGGCTGCCCGCTTACAAGGGCAAGCATTATCACTCCAAAGGTTGACTCCATCTGTGTATGCTTGTAAAGCTGGTTAAGGATAACCTGAGCCATCTCTCCACGCTTCAGCTCAAGCACAACCCTGATGCCATCTCTGTCAGATTCATCTCTAAGGTCAGAGACCCCCTCTATTTTTTTCTCTCTTATCAGCTCTGCGATTTTTTCTATAAGCCTTGCCTTGTTAACCTGATAGGGCAGCTCTGTGATAATAATACTTTCACTTTTTACTTCTCTTTCAATCTTTGCCTTTGCCCTGACCTTAATAAGCCCCCTGCCGTGGGTGTATGCAGCCACAATTCCCTGGGTTCCATAGATGATACCGCCTGTTGGAAAATCAGGCCCTTTAATTGTTTCCATTAATTCCTGAATGCTAACCTCTGAATTATCCACCAGCCTGATCACTGCATCAATAACCTCTCCGAGGTTATGAGGGGGGATGTTTGTGGCCATCCCGACTGCAATACCAGATGAGCCATTTATAATAAGATTGGGCACCCTCGATGGGAGGACTGCTGGCTCTTCTGTTGTTTCATCAAAATTGGGGGTGAAATCAACTGTCTCCTTATCTATATCTGCCAGCATTTCTTCGGCAAGTTTTGTGAGCCTTGCCTCTGTATATCTGTAAGCCGCAGGGGGATCTCCATCAATAGAGCCAAAATTTCCCTGGCCATCAACAAGCACATAGCGCATATTGAAGTCCTGGGCGAGACGGACAAGGGCATCATAAACTGCTGTGTCTCCATGGGGGTGGTATTTTTTTAGAACCTCGCCAACAACGCCTGCACATTTTGAATACTTCTTTCCAGGAAGGAGCCCTTCTCTTAACATCGCATACAGAATCCTTCTCTGAACTGGCTTGAGGCCATCCCTGACATCCGGCAGTGCCCTTCCAACAATTACGCTCATTGCGTAATCGAGATAGGATACCTTCATCTCTTCTTCAATACTTACAGGAAATCTCGCCATTTAATCTCCAAATTATTAGGTAGATGACGGGCGTGACGCCCGTCCTACCCGGACAGGCGGGGCAAGATGCCCCGCCTGTCCCTCGTCACTATTTTTATATATCTAAGAACCTTACCTCAAGGGCATGTCTCTGTATGAATTCTTTTCTCGGCTCGACCTGGTCGCCCATGAGAATGGTGAAGATTTCATTGGCCTTGACCGAATCTTCTACGCTCACCTGAAGTAGTGTCCTTTTCTCAGGATCCATAGTAGTCTCCCACAACTGATGAGGATTCATTTCTCCAAGGCCCTTGTATCGTTGAATTGTTATCCCTTTCTTTGCCAGAGAGAATATATGTGATAGGAGTGCCTTAGAATCATCAAATTCCTTTAACCCATCCTTGTCCTTAAGCTTGTGAGGAGTCTTCCCCAGCTCTTTCACAACAGAATAAAGACCCTGGAGTTCTCTAAAATCCGGCGATGTAAGAAACTCATCATTGATATTTAATTTCAGGCCATGCCTTTTAAGCTCAACTGTAAGTGCCCTGTGTTCCTCATCTTCTTCAACTGTTTCATGGATGTCCGGGAACTTATTTTTAAGGGCTTCTATCATTGAATAAGCCTTATCTCTGTCTTTCAGGACTGTCCTGTTAAGGCCAAGGCCTAAAAGAGTCTTCAGGACATCCGCATCTTTTCTCCTCCTGTGGAACCACTCAAGGAGTTTTTCAAAATTTGAAAGCCTTCGTATATATGGAATCAGGGCCTTCCCGGTAACGGTCCTGCTGTCAACCTGAAGCTCCACTTCGTCGGAGGCGAGCTCAAGGAGCATATCTTCCAGTTTTGATTCATTCTGAATATATTTTTCGGTCTTGCCCTTCTTCACTTTAAAAAGTGGCGGCTGTGCTATGTATAGATAGCCCTTCTCGATAAGCCCGAACATCTGCCTGTAAAAGAACGTGAGCAGAAGTGTCCTTATGTGGGCACCATCAACGTCTGCATCTGTCATGATTATGACCCTGTGATAGCGTATTTTAGAGATATCGAAATCATCTGTGCCTATTCCAGTTCCGAGGGCTGTAATCATGGTTCTTATTTCGTCTGAACCGAGCATCTTATCGAATCTTGCCTTTTCAACATTTAAAATCTTTCCCTTCAAAGGCAGTATTGCCTGATAGCGCCTGTCCCTGCCCTGTTTTGCAGAGCCTCCTGCTGAGTCACCCTCTACTATGAATATCTCGCTATTGGCCGGGTCTTTCTCTGAGCAATCAGCAAGTTTTCCAGGAAGGCCGGTGTCTTCCAATGCCCCCTTCCTCCTTGTGAGTTCCCTTGCCTTTCTTGCAGCCTCTCTTGCCCTTGCGGCCTGAATAGCCTTTTCAATGATTTTTCGTGCAACTGACGGGTTCTCTTCAAAGTAGGAACCGAGGGTCTCATTAACGATGGATTCAACTATTCCCTTGACCTCGCTGTTGCCAAGTTTGGTTTTTGTCTGGCCCTCAAACTGAGGGTTAGGGAGCTTCACGCTTATAACTGCTGTCAGGCCTTCTCTGATATCCTCTCCTGAAATGGCCTCCTTTTCATTTTTGCTTAAACCCGATACTGTGGCATAACTATTGGCTGTCCTTGTGAGCGCTGCCTTAAAGCCAATCAAATGTGTGCCCCCTTCTTTAGTGTTTATGTTATTGGCAAAGGAGAAAATAGTCTCGGTGTAGCCGTCATTGTATTGAAGGGCAACCTCAACAATAATCTCCTCTTTCTGTTTTGTTATATAAACAGGCTTGGGGTGGAGAGGGGTTTTGTTTTTATTCAGATGTTCGACAAAAGAGACAATGCCGCCGCTGTAAAGAAATGTCTGCTTTTTGTTGCTTCTTTCGTCTGTAATTGTTATCTGAAGCCCCTTGTTGAGGAAGGCAAGTTCTCTGAGCCTCTCAGAGAGGGTATCAAAATTAAATTCCGTGGCCTCAAATATTTCTGCATCTGGCTTGAAGGTTATTTTTGTGCCCCTGCTCTTTGTCTTGCCAACTATTGTTAGAGGCCCCTGCGCCTTACCCCTCTCATAGCGCTGCTGATATACCCCATTGTTTTGTTTTATCTCGAGGTCGAGCCACTCAGAAAGGGCATTGACCACCGATATGCCAACACCGTGCAGTCCGCCGGAAATCCGATATGCCTTGCCATCAAACTTTCCTCCTGCATGAAGTTCTGTCAGGGCTACTTCTGCTGCAGAGCGTCCTTCTGCATCCCCTGGATGTGGGCCGGTGGGGATTCCCCTTCCATTATCAATAACGGTAATGCTTCCCTCTGTATGGATTGTTACATCTATGTTTGTGCAGAAACCTGCTAATGCCTCATCAACACTGTTATCGACTGCTTCATACACAAGGTGATGCAGGCCCTCAGTCGCTGTGTTACCTATGTACATGGCTGGCCTTTTTCTCACAGCATCCAGCCCCTTGAGTATCTTTATGTCTTCTGCGCCGTAAGTTTCCTGTTCTTCTGCAACTATCTCTTTTTCTTCCATTTACTCCTCTACAGATAAATTCAAAATTAAAAGAGCACAATTAAAAAATTTGGAACTCCTTTATTTTGTCCCGAATTAAATTCGGGATTAATTTTTGCATTTGCTTTATACCCTCATAGGCATGACAACACACCTGTACCCCTTGTCCTCTCCCTCTTTGAGCAGGGAAGGGCTCAGAGGGTCCTGAAGTTCAAGCCTCGCCGCCTCTCCTTCCATCACCTGGAGGGCATCCATCAAATAACGTGCATTAAACCCTATTGAAATGGGCTCCCCCTTGTATTGCGCTGCTATTTCCTCTTTCGCCTCTCCGAGATCAGGATTTATAGAGATAATTGTTAGCTTGCTCCCTTCTATGTCAAGCCTGACTGCATTTGTCCTTTCCCTGCTCATAATAGATGCCCTTTTAAGGGCCTTTAAAAATCCGCTCTTATCGAGAGTCACTATCCGCTCATTAGCCTGAGGTATAACCTGCTCATAATTTGGATAAGTGCCTTCTATCAGTCTCGATGTAAATAAAATGTCTCCCAACGTGAAAAAGATGTGGTTTTTATCAATCCCTATTGTAACGGCCCCCTCTATTCCTTCGAGGAGCCTTCTTAACTCCAGTGCAGCTTTTTTGGGAAGGATAAGTTTTTTTTCACCTGAAAGCTTTCCTTCGCTTTCCACAGTGGAGAGTGAAAGCCTGTGGCCATCCGTACCAACTATCTTTAGCTCAATGCCTTTTTTCTTGGGGATAAAGTGCAGAAGGAGCCCATTCATCGTATATCTGGCATCGCTGTCTCCGGCAGCATAAACAGTTTTCTCAATCATATTGCTAAGAATATCTACGCCTATATCTAATTTCTCCGCCTGGCTTACCTCTGGCAACGATGGGTATTCTCCCTCAGGAAGGCCCACGAGTTTAAAGGTGCTTTGCCCTGATGAGACTTTCAGCCAGTTGTTTTCCAAGGACTCTAATAACAGATCTCCCTCCACTTCCCTGGCTATTTCAAAGAGCTTCCTTGCAGGAATACACAGGCTACCATCTGATAAAACCTCTGCCTTCAAAGGCTCTTTAATGGCTATCTCAAGGTCAGTAGCTATAATGTCAGCCCTTCCGCCTTTGGCGGAGAGAAGAAAGTGGCTGAGGACTGGCATTGTATTTCTCTTCTCAACAATGCCCTGAACATTTTGCAGACCCCGCTGGATTTCATCTTTTTCTACTTTTAGCCTCATCTTGTCCTCCCATCTCACTTTTCAGGTTTTTATCTTTTTTATTAGATATTCAAGTTTTCTGCTGAATTCTTCGCTCTCTTTTTTCCTTTCATCGACCTGCTTGCAGGCATGAATTACCGTAGAATGGTCTTTGCCGCCAAAGCCTTTGCCTATGTCGCTGAGAGAGCAGTCAGTTAAAAGTCTGCTCAGGTACATGGCGACCTGTCTCGGCAGTGCAATATCCTTTGTCCGCTTCTTCGCCTTTATATCCTGCTGCTTTATGCCAAAATATTCACATACCGCTTTCTGAACCAGGTCGACGGTTATAGGTTTTTCCTCATCATGCACCAAATCTTTTAATACATCCTTGGCCATTTCCAGCGACAGCTCTTTCCCTGAGAGTGATGAGTGTGCCCCGAGCCTTATAAGACATCCTTCCAGCTCTCTTATATTGGACTTTATCTTAGTGCAAAGAAAGAGAGCCACATCATCAGGTATCTTTATGCCCTCCATCTCTGCCTTTTTCCCGAGAATTGCCAGTTTGGTTTCAATATCAGGAGGTTGCAGGTCTGCTATCAGGCCCATACTGAATCTTGACCTTAGCCTTTCAGTAATCGGCGTAATATCTTTGGGCGGCCTGTCGCTTGAAAAAACAATCTGCTTCTGGGACTCATAAAGGGCATTAAAAGTATGAAATAATTCATCCTGCGTTCCTGTCTTGTTAGCAATAAACTGGATATCATCAATGAGGAGCACATCGAGGCTTCTGTATTTTTCTTTGAATTCAGACACCTTGTTGTTCCTCGTAGAATAGATAAATTCGTTCGTGAACTGATCAGCCGGCATATAAATGAGCTTGACCTCAGAGATTTTATCTATTATTAAGTTTCCTATTGCGTTCATTAAATGTGTCTTCCCTAAACCTACCCCGCCATAAATAAACAGAGGGTTATACGTCTTGCCTGGTATATCTGCAACAGCCCTCGATGCAGCGTGGGCAAACTGGTTGCTGGGGCCAACTACAAAACTATTAAAGGTATACTTTGGATTCAGATAGATGCCACGGCTTGCGAGTTTTGCCTTTCGTGTCTCCATCTTAGTCTCCAGCTTCCTGAGAGCGGCATCTTCTTCCTTTTCAAAGACCTTGTATTTTAGTGATACCTGCCTTTTGAGGCGCTTTTCTAAAACTTCAGTTAGCAGTCCAGGATAGTGGTCTTCAATCCACTCTTTGAAGAATCTGTTCGGGACTTCTAAGGCTATTGCCTGATCTTTGATGTGGATGAGTTTTATTGGTTTAAACCAGAGTTCAAAGGCCTGACTTCCAACCTTACCTTCTATTTCTTCAAGTGTTTTTTCCCACACCTCTATGTCCATACCTCTCCGTCCATCTAACCCTATAATCTAATTTAAAGTTATTAACATGTGTTAACAAGTTGTTGATAACTTGTTCCGGCACGAACCTCCAGCGGTAAGTCTCCTTGTCACTGCGACTCGTATCCGAGAGGGCAAAATATTATAACTTATTTTCAGGTATGCAGGCAAGCATTTTTGCCTGCCTAAAAATAGATACAGACCCAAGAAGGCCTTACAATTTTTAAATCACCACCCTCTTGAACCGTTCAATAAATCCACGCACCTTGACCCGCAGGGTATTCAAAAGGTGCTGGATAAAATGGGGCCGTTCGCCAGCCGCCGGGACGGCCTGCCCAAAACCTACATCATGCGCCCAGGCATGGTCATAGTGGCCAGTCCCCCAACAATAAAGCCTATAATCACATAGGTCACAATTGCCGCTAGCACAACAGCAACCGTATAGCCTACTGCTTTTTCCCCGGGGACCTTCATAAGGTGGGGAAGTCCAAGGTAGATGAGATATATTCCATAAAGACTTCCGATTATTGCGAGGATACCGAGCATAGGTACGATGTGAAGGGCTCCGGCAATCCAGGCCGGGGTTGAGGAATAAACAGCAAGCTTAAGGGCCTGAATAAGGTTTTTCTCTGCTGAAAAAGCTGGCGCAAGGGCATTAACTATCAGGGCAATTATATATACGCCCACAAGGCTTGATACATAACTCAAGAAACCCCAGAGGATTAAATAACTAAACGAGACGCCGAGGTGTCCGCCAAATGGCATTGTCATCCCAAAGAAGCTCATACCTATGAAAGAGGAAACAACAGGTATTGCGGCAAGCGGTATAGCATATCCTGTATAAAGGCCGGCTACTGTTGCCTGCTCGCCAGCTATAACAGGCCATTCTTCTTTGGGATTAAGAAGTATATTCTTTACTCTCTCTATAATACCCATAATTTTATCCCCCCTTATTAATTTAGCCTTAAAATAGCAGAACGTAATAGCCAAAGCAAGTGTTATATTTCCTATTTCCCACTTAAATCTTATGGTATAATCGCCCATAATGTTACAGGAGACAGAAAGCAATCCCTATCAGATAAAACTCCCTGTTTTTGAGGGGCCCCTTGACCTCCTTTTACATTTAATTAAAGAGGCCAAGATCGATATCTATGATATTCCCATTGCCATCATAACAAAACAGTACATTGAATACCTTGAACTGATGAAGGAGCTAAACCTCGAAATAGCAGGGGAATTCCTTGTAATAGCAGCAACCCTTATCCACATAAAATCAAAGATGCTCCTTCCACCTGATGAATCGCCTTCGGAAGAACAGGCAGAAGACCCGAGGGCAGAGCTCGTCGCAAGGCTCCTCGAATACCAGACATTTAAAGAAGCTTCAAAAACCCTGCGGGAGCGGGAAGACCTCTGGAAAAATATCTTCTACAGGCCGCCTCTCGATGAAAAAGAGATCATTATAGAACCATCCCCTATGCTCTTTGAACTCAACCTGTTCGACCTCCTCGCTGCTTTCAAACAGCTACTCGAAAAGGCTCCTGAAGAGGCTATGGAGATCACAAGGCAGACCCTTACAGTAAAAGACAAAATAAATCTCATCCTTGAACGACTTGAAAAGGAGGAAAGTATACGGTTTGAGTCCCTCTTTGCTGATAGTTATACAATGGCCACCCTTATCGTAACATTCCTTGCCTTCCTTGAGCTCATCAGGCTCGGCCTTGTAAAGGCTTATCAGGAGAAAATTTTTGGCCCCATCTGGATAATCAATCCCCAGAGGGCAAAGGCTACACCTATTGATGAAATGCTTCCTGAGACATCCAATCAGGGGTAGTGCCAGAACTACGCATCCTTGAGCTCGGAGCTACTCCTGTTAATAGGCCAACCACAAATAATGTCTTTCTGCCTTTATTAAAAATTCACAAGAAGTCAATTTAATCCCTAAATATAACCCCTGTAGTCCATTGCCCTTAAGACCCGCTCTTTTGCTATAATCTCTCCTTCTGCTCTTGGAAAAAGCCCATCTTTTTTTACTCTTTCGAGGAGTGCCTTTGTATTCTTCCTGATTTTTTCTTCGATGGAATCAAATGCCATTTTCTCTGTTTCTTTTGCATATTCTGCTGCTGCCATTATCACGCCTCCAGCATTGGCAACGAAATCCGGAATTACGAGTATGCCTCTGGCGTGCAGGGCCTCCTCAGCCTCTCTTGTAGCAGGGATGTTGGCGCCCTCGAGAATAAGCTTTGCCTGAATTTCCTTTACGTTATCCTCATGTATGACATCCGGGGTGGCAGCAGGGATAAGGATATCTGCTGGCACACAGAAGAGATTTTCACAGCTAAGCTTTTCGCCCTTTTTATAATTGATTACACTGCCTGTTTCATCCTTTATTTTGATTAACTCATCTATATCTATTCCTTTTTCATTATAAACAGCACCCTTTGTATCGCTAACTGCAACAAGAATTGCTCCCTTTTCAGAAAGAAATTTCGCTGCTGCCTTACCTACGCTCCCAAAGCCCTGAACAGCTACCCTTGCACCTTTTAAATTAAGTCCTATAAAATCCTTTGCTACCTCAGCACATACAGCAAGGCCAAAACCTGTGGCTCCACGTTTATCGAGGGGTATCCCTCCTATCTCTTCAGGAAGCCCCACTGCCCTGCCTATCTCATCATGTATATACGCCATGCATGCCTCATTACTGCCCATGTCAGGGCCGGGGATGTATTCAGTAAGTCCAGCTATGGAGCGCGCAAAAATCCAGAAATAACGCTCTTTATTCGGATCATTCGGGTCTGCTATTATTGCTGATTTCCCGCCACCATGTGGAAGCCCTGCCATAGCGTTTTTAAAGGTCATGGCCCTTGCGAGTCTGTAAACTTCATCGGCATTAGCAGTTGGAGATACCCTTACTCCTCCTATTGCAGGGCCGATTGCAACATTATCAACAACAACGATTGCTTTAAGTTTCTCTTCCGGATAATAAAGTTCAAGGACTTTGTGGGGACCGATCTCATCATGCGGAATAGACATAAGACCTCCATACCTTATCTAACTATAATCTTCCCCTCTCCTTTTACAACCTCTCCAATTATCCAGTAGGACAACCCATTCTTCTTTGACACCTGCTCAAAATTTGCTATTTCGTTTTCAGCCAATGCTATGAGTAGTCCTCCTGAGGTCTGTGGGTCTGAGAGGATGAGGCAGTCTTCTTCGGATAAATCCTCTGCGAACCGGACATTATCCTTTAGAAAATTTAAATTATTATATGCACCTTCAGGGACCATCCCTGAGTCAATCATGGCCCTGACACCACTCAGAACAGGGACTGTTTTATAATTAATAACAAAATTCACAGGTGAATCATAAAGCATATTCATAGCATGGCCGAGGAATCCAAAGCCTGTTATATCTGTTACAGCATGGGCCTGCGACCTCAGGGCAGCCTCTGATGCCTTTAAATTCAATGTCAGCATCCACGTGACAGCCTCTTTAATCCCCTCTTCTTTCATGGCTCCACCTTTCAGGGCAGTTGTAAGTATGCCAATACCAAGTGGTTTTGTGAGTATCAGTCTGTCTCCGGGCCCTGCGCCGCCTTTGCGTAAAATTCTATCCTTATTTATTCTGCCCATAACAGATAGGCCAAACTTTAATTCACTGTCCTCGATGCTGTGCCCGCCAACCAGAAAGGCACCTGCTTCTCTGAGTTTATCTACAGCGCCTTTCAGGATGTCTTTAATAACCCACGGCTCATAATCGCAGGATGAAAACCCTAAAATCGCAAGGGCTGACATGGGAATTCCTCCCATTGCGTATATATCACTCATAGAATTGGCTGCACTTATCGCGCCGAATGTATACGGGTCATCGACAACAGGGGTTATTACATCCACGCTCTCCACAATTGCCTCCTCACCAACAAGACAGACCCCTGCGTCATCTCCAGGGCCAATCAAAACCCTGGGGTCATCGATCTGCTGCATGCCTGCTAAGATTTCTTCCAGGTCGCCCGGACCCAGCTTACCAGCTCAGCCTGCTGCCTTAACCTTTTCTGTCAGCCTTATTTTCTCCATATCTTTTGGGCTATAATACTTGAAAGAACAAGCCATGTCAAAGACGCCAGTGAAAAAACTTAGAAAGCCCAGACTTCCAGTAGAAGCGGTCTTAAAACTCCGAAAGACCCATCCCCATACACCTAAAAAGGGGAAGAAGGGGTATGACCGCAGGGCGATAAAAAAAGAGCTGGAAGATTTTGACCCTAAAACAGAGATAGAAATTCCTTAAAGTCCCCTCTCCCTTGCCCGCCCCGCTTCGCGGAGCGAGGCCGGGGATGGGAGAGCAACTGTGTTGTCAAGGTAAATTTTTAAGCATATATTGGGTTCCATAATACTTTATGTTTATACATTGCATTCAAAATCACCAGCATTTTCCGCATACAAG
>JACROP010000181.1 GCA_016214385.1 Nitrospirota bacterium | reverse complement strand
TCAAGAAAAAGAGGCATATATAGGAGTATATGGAATAGGAAGTTAGAAAAACCATAAGCAAAAGGACAACAGAAGAGTTATTAGAAGCTATTGCTGAGACTCATGATCAATACACACAAGAGGCCGTAGCTTATATGATAGAGGTACTCAGACAAAGAGGCATCCCATTAGCCGAGATAGAGAAAAGGAAGATGCGCTATCAGAAGAAGATTTTTGAACAGAAACAGTCCGAAGAAAAGGCAATGGCAAACAAGAAATGGGTGCAGGTAAAAAATTTTCCATCACGGCTATTTGCAGAACAGGCTAAAGAACTTCTTGAAAATAATGGCATTATTTCAATAATTAAAGGGGAAGATATAGGAATGGTGGGCCCGGGAGTTGGATTTGGAACTTCCTGGCCTCATGGAATTAACCTATGGGTTCCTGAAGATGATTATCAAGATGCAAAAATCCTTATCGAAACATTTTTTAACAATATATAAAATCCACAAGCTGGAGGTGGTTTTATGATTGACCAGACAGAAAAGGGAACCTTGGAAAAAGGGATGTTTACCTTGCGCGTAATCTGGATAGCAATGCTTGTCTCACTTGGCTTTTATGTGATAATAGCAAACTATGTAGCAGAAAAAATGCCCTCAATCTTCAGGGGCTATCCTGTTGCTTATTTCCCGTATATACTTTATGCAATCAGCGCTGTAGAGCTTCTGATTATCAGGTATATCAGAAAAGCAGTTTTGAGCCCTCAAAGGATTTCAAAGATGAGTGGCCTGACGCCTCCTGCCTCTGTCTCATCCCAGCAGAGAGCCATTGCCATATATACCCAGGCATCTATTATCACATGGGCCATAGCTGAATCCATCAGCGTATATGGGCTGGTCTGTTTTCTTCTGGCAGAAGACTATCGGTCTTTTTATGGATTGGTAATAGCAGCGTTTATGACCATCTATTTCTACAGGCCGAAGATGGAAGAGCTTACAGAATTATTAAAAGCCTTTTCGGCAAGCTCAAAGGCGTAAGAAGCCCTTTTAGACGTCTCAATGGTCTCAAATAGTTTTGCGTTTACCCCGCCCAAAGGGCGGGGCTTTCTTTCTAACGGGGTAAACCTTTTTTATCCTTGCTGGTCTAAAGAAATAGAAGGGGGTGAAAAAGGTTTAATGAGGTTGTGGATGAAGTTATTTTAAAAATTATCAGGGAGGTTCAAGATGAGAAGTGTAATAGGAATTGCGCTGTTTGCAGGTGTGCTGATGTTTGCATTTGCAGTCTTTGCAGGGAATACAAATGACCCCTATGTCCAGGAAAGGATGGAGAACCAGGAGAGGCGAATAGACCAGGGGATAGAAAGTGGCCAACTAACCCCGCGGGAGGCAGGAAGACTTGAGGCTGAACAGGCAAGGATAACGCAAAAAGAGCAAAGGTTTAAATCCGACGGCAGATTAACTAAAAGAGAAAGGGCAATACTTCACAGAGACCTCGATCGCGCAAGTAGACATATTTACAGGGAAAAACACGATAGGCAGCAGGTTAGATAACCACTCAATGTCGTATCATGGGCTGGCATAAGCCAGCCCTTTTTTATTGCGAAATCAGTAAAGAGGGGCGAGGGGAGATTTTATAAATGTAAAAAAACATTTTGCGTTTGTATTAGCAAGGCTTTCATGAGTTTATCGGACACCAATATTGCGAAATAATAAGTTAGAGAACCAGGTAGATTTTAAAGTTGCATTCCTTAAATTCTACAAATATGTTATATTTTGTCAAAAAGAGGTCCCCATTAAAAATATTTATTTCATTGAGGCTAAGTCTCCAGGCGCTCATATATTCAGCCGCAAACCTTTTCCACGCCTTGGGACAATACTCCTCGCTACCATCCTCCGGGATAGAGGATACAATACAAAGGTCTTTATTGAAGACCTGTCAGAGCCAGACTGGAAGACCTTAGAAGAGGCAGACATCATAGGCATTTCTACAATAACCTCAACTGCTCCAAGGGCTTACCAGCTCGCAAAGAAATTCAGTGAAAAGGGGATACCCATTGTCCTCGGTGGCCCTCATCCTACTTTCTTACCAGAGGAGGGCCTTAAATATGCAGATTATGTTGTGAGGGGCGAAGGAGAAGAGACAGTTGTTGAGCTTGTTGAGCATCTGACATCAGGTCTGTCCCTGAATAATATTAAAGGGCTTTCATACAAAGAAAGGGATGGACAAATCGTTCACAATCCAGGTAGAGAACTCCTGCAGGACATGGATACTGCGCCGATCCCGGATTTTAGCCTAGTTCACAAATGGGGAGAAAAGGCTGTCATTCCTATTGCAACATCGAGGGGCTGTCCCTTCAACTGTAAGTTTTGTTCTGTTATCCCTATGTTTGGAAGGAGATACCGTTTTAAGTCCATTGAAAGGGTTATGGAGGAAATAAGGGCTGTTGCATCCAGAAAGGCACATATCTTTTTTATTGACGATAACTTTGCAGCTAACAAGGAGCGCACCAAGTCCCTTCTTAGAAGGATGCTTGAGGAGGGTATCCGTATAGAATGGTCAGCACAGATGCGCACAGACATTGCTAATGACCCTGAGCTTTTAGAGCTTATGGCCAGGACAGGGTGCTTTAATGTCTTTATAGGATTTGAATCCATAAACCCCAGGACCCTTGCCCTTTACAACAAACATCAGAAGGTAGAGGATATAATTGGTTGCATCAAAACCCTTAAAGACGCCTCTATTAAAATCCACGGGATGTTCGTCTTAGGAGGAGACACAGATGATATTGAGACAATCAGGAGCACACAGAAATTTGCCAGCCGCCTCAACATAAATTCCATCCAGTTCATGATGCTTACCCCTCTTCCGGGAACCCCTGTTTTTGAAGAACTTACACAAGGAGGACGCATTATCCACACAGACTGGAGCAAATATGACGCCCATCATGCTGTGTTTGAGCCAAAACTGATGACTGCCTTTGAGCTTCATATGGAGACATTGCGGGCCATGGCAAAGTTTTATTCATGGGGTAACGTTATACGTAATTTTCTTCGAATGGACTTTTTTTATGCATTCGTGGGCCTGTACGGAAAACGGTCTGTGAAAGAGGCCCTTGCCTCAAGCAAGAAATACTTGAAACAGCTTGAGGAAATCATTACTGCTGGACTTAAAGCCGGCATCCAGACCCCCCTCCCTCGTGAAAGCAAAATTCAAAAGATGTAGAAACATGGAATACAAAAGTATAAAGCAGTGGCCTGAGGATGAAAGGCCGAGGGAAAGACTCCTTAAATTTGGCTCTGAGGGTTTGAGCGCCGCACAACTCTTGGCCATACTCCTGAGAACAGGCGGAGAGGGCAAAAGCGCCCTGGAGCTTGCGAGGGAACTCTTGATGCATTTTGGCAGCCTTAAAAATATCAAAGATGCAGCGGTAGCTGAATTTTTAAATGTAAAGGGGATAGGTCATGCAAAGATTGCCCAGATCAAGGCTGCCATGGAGCTTGGAAAGAGACTTATGAACGATGCAGAAAACAGCCCTGAGAGGCCACTATTTAAGAATAGCCGTGATGTTTATAATTATTACAGGCCAAAGCTCTATGACCTTAAAAGGGAAAAATTCCTCTGCTGCCTTCTTGATGTAAAAAACAGGCTTTTTAAAGAAACGGTTATCTCTGAGGGCACCCTGACGTCCTCGCTTGTTCATCCACGGGAGGGCTTCAGAGAAGCAATAAAAGAGGCTGCTGCTTCTGTTATCTTTGTTCATAATCATCCAAGCGGTGATCCCAGCCCGAGCAGGGAGGATTTAGCAATTACCAGGCGGCTTGTTGAGACAGGCAAGATAATCGGCATAGAGGTCTTAGACCATATAATACTTGGAGATAAAGGCCACACCAGCATAATGGAACAGGGACTCTTATAAGACCGTAATGCGCTATGCGTAATGGGTGATAAGACAAAAACTCATCACGGATCACGGATTACGCATCACGAATTTTATTCAATGAAGGAGAAAAAAATGCGCAAGATAGAGAGGGCGCTCATCAGTGTATCAAACAAGCAGGGCATTGTTGAGTTTGCCAGAGGTCTCAGAGCCCTCGGTATTCAGATTCTTTCAACAGGAGGGACTGCAAAGACCCTCAGGGACGCTGGAATTGATATAAAAGACGTGTCAGAATATACAGGATTTCCAGAACTCCTTCATGGACGACTAAAGACCCTGCATCCCAAGATTCACGGCGGCCTTCTCTGGAGGAGGGACAATCCCGAAGACGAAAAAGAGATAAAGGCGCATGCAATTGGGTCTATAGATTTAGTTGTTGTGAATCTTTATCCATTTGAAGAGACGGTTTCAAAGACAGATGTGACCTTTGATGAGGCCATTGAGAACATAGACATCGGAGGGCCAACAATGCTGAGGGCAGCATCAAAAAACTTCAGGGATGTCACGGTAATAGTTGACCCGGAAGACTACACGAGTGTTCTAAAAGAGATTAAAAACTCTCAGGGCGGGGTAAGTTATCAGACAAAATTTTACCTTGCGCAGAAAGTATTTGAGCATACTGCCAGATACGATACCCTTATAGCCAACTATCTTAAAGGCATAGGGACGCAAGCTTCTCAGGGTTTTCCAGAATATCTAAACCAGAGCTTCACAAAAGTTTCGGATTTAAGATATGGTGAAAATCCACACCAGCGAGCGGCCATTTACAGGGAGCCACTTTATAAAGGGCTTTCAATTGTAGATGCCAGGCTCCTTCAGGGCAAAGAGATGTCATACAACAATTACCTTGATGCAAACTCAGCCCTTGAACTTGTAAGAGAATTTAAAGAGGCGGCAGCCGTGATAATAAAGCATAATAATCCCTGTGGAGTTGCGATTGCTGACAATCTCCTTGATGCCTATAAAAAGGCATACAAGGTTGACCCCCTGTCTGCCTTTGGTGGTGTTATTGCGCTAAACAGAGAGGTGGATGGTGAAACTGCTCAGGAGATAATCACCCTTTTTGTTGAGCTTGTCCTTGCCCCTAACTTTAGCAGAGAGTCACTTGAGATCTTCAAAAAGAAACCGAATATCAGGCTCCTCGAACTTGACCTGAATAAAAAACCCGACGGCTTTGATATGAGGCGAATCCTCGGTGGAGTCCTTGCTCAAGAAAAAGACCTGATTATGGTAGAGGATTTCAAGGCACTGAAGGTTGTGACAAAGAGAAGGCCTGCAGGTGAAGAGCTTTCTGCCCTGAGCTTTGCGTGGAAGGTCTCTAAACATGTAAAGTCCAATGCCATAGTCTATGCAACAAAAGACCAGGTATTAGGCATCGGTGTAGGGCAGACGAGCAGGGTTGATTCAGCAAAAACAGGAGCGATGAAGGCACTGTCTTCCCTCAAAGGAGCTGTCGTTGCATCAGATGGATTTTTCCCCCACAGGGATGGCATTGATGCGATAGCCAAACTGGGGATTACTGCTGTCATACAGCCAGGCGGCTCAATAAAAGATGACGATGTGATAGCAGCAGCAGATGAACATAACATGTCCATGATTTTCACAGGCATAAGGCACTTCAAACACTGATGAAGGTACTTGTTATCGGTGGTGGCGGTAGAGAGCATGCAATTGTCTGGAAACTAAGCCAGAGTCCCCGCGTTGATAAAATATTCTGTGCCCCGGGCAATGCAGGCATTGCCGAGCTTGCCGAATGCATCGACATTAAAGCAGATGACATTGAGGCCCTCAGGGATTTTGCTAAATACGAATGGATTGACCTGACAGTAGTCGGCCCGGAGCTGCCTTTAAACATGGGTGTCGTTGATACTTTTGAAAAAGAGGGTCTCGAAATCTTTGGACCCGGGATGGCAGCGGCACAACTTGAGGGCAGTAAGGTCTATGCAAAAGACTTCATGCGTCGCTATGGGATCCCCACTGCTGAATACAGGACATTTACTTCCTACATTCATGCAGAAGAATATGTGAGGCTTAAAGGTGCTCCTGTTGTAATTAAGGCAGATGGTCTTGCTGCTGGAAAGGGTGTTTTTATAGCCAGCACAGTTGATGAGGCAATAAATGCATTGAAAATAGTAATGAAAGAAAGGGCCTTTGGCGCTGCTGGAGACAGGGTTGTTGTTGAGCAGTGTCTGAGTGGAGAAGAGGCATCTTTTATGGCTATTACAGATGGTGAGACGGTATATCCGCTTGCTACATCCCAGGATCACAAAAGGGTCTTTGATAATGATGCGGGGCCAAACACTGGAGGTATGGGTGCTTACAGCCCTGCCCCTGTCATAACAGCAAAACTCGAAAAAGAGATAATGCAAAAGATTGTCAAACCAACTATAAAGGGACTTTCAAGGGAAGGGATGACTTATAAGGGCGTGCTTTATGCGGGTTTAATGATCTCAGATGGAAAGCCTTATGTCCTTGAATTCAATTGTCGTTTTGGCGACCCTGAGGCCCAGCCAATCCTTGCAAGGCTGGAGACCGACCTTTTTGATGTTATGAGGGCGTGTGTGGAAAACAGATTAAATGAAGTATCCCTAAAATGGAAAGATAATGCCTCGATCTGCGTTGTGCTTGCATCAAAGGGTTATCCTGGTGATTATGAAAAAGGTAAAGTCATTAAAGGACTCGATAAGGTAAACGGGATGGACGATGTTGTAGTCTTTCATGCTGGCACAGCCCCGAATAACAGTGGTTTTATTACATCAGGTGGAAGAGTCCTCGGTGTTACTGCTCTTGGTAGGGACATTAAGGCCGCCATTGAAAGGGCATACTCTGCAGTGGAAAAAATTTCATGGGAAGGAATGCATTACAGGAAAGATATCGGGGCAAGGGCGATAGGTAAATAGAAAGGAGGAAAAATGAAACCTCAGGTTTTAATTATAATGGGTAGTGATTCTGACCTTCCGATAATGGAAGAGGCCGGCAATCTCCTGAAAGAATTCGGGATTCCTTATGAGATGACGGTTGCATCAGCTCATCGCTCACCTGAGCGAGCAATGAGGTGTGTGAAGGATGCGGAAAAAAATGGCATTGAGGTTATCATTGCCGGCGCTGGCATGGCTGCACATCTGCCCGGGATTCTCGCAGCCCATACGATACTGCCTGTCATTGGAGTGCCCCTCGATTCATCTCCCTTACAGGGATTTGATGCCCTTCTCAGCATAGTCCAGATGCCACCTGGGGTTCCTGTTGCCACAATGGCTGTTGGAAAGGCTGGTGCAAAAAATGCTGCAATCCTTGCTGCCCAGATAATCGGGAGGAAAGACCCGAAGGTCGCAAAAATGCTTCATACATTTAAAGAAAAAATGGCAAAAGATGTGGAAGAGAAGGCAAAAAGACTGAAATTCTAAATGCTAATTTCATTAAAAGAATGTGGCCTTGATGCGGCTATAGAAAAAGCCGTGGATGTGCTCATAAAAGGCGGTATAATAGCCTATCCCACAGAGACCTTTTATGGACTTGGTGTCAGGGCAATGGATAAAGAGTCATTACAAAGGCTAATTGAAATAAAAGGACGTCCGCAGGATAAACCAATCCCATTAATTGTTGGTAGCCTGGAGGTACTTAAAACCATTGTAGAAGAAATACCTTTGGAGGCTGAAAAGCTCATTAAAGAATTCTGGCCAGGCCCTCTCACCATTGTCTTTAAAGCAAAGCTATTACTCCCTGACCTCCTTACCGCACGAACTGGAAAGATTGCAGTGAGAATCCCTGGCGAGAGCTTTGCCCTTTTTCTTTCAAAAAAGATAGACTTCCCTATAACTGCTACAAGCGCCAACCCTTCAGGAGCCCGGCCACCTGAAGTTGCAGATGAAGTGAGCCGCTATTTTGGAGATAAGATAGATTTGATTGTAGACGGAGGCAAGACCCCTATCGGAAAACCATCGACTATTATTGATGTAACAGTTAAACCATGGCGGCTCTTAAGAGAGGGCGCCATTGCTTTTGTTTTAAAATGCCAAAGACTATAGACCATTATAAAATCCTTGGCCTTATTCACCACGGGGCTATGGGCTCTATCTATAAGGCAGAGGATACACGCACTGGCAAGATCGTTGCCCTCAAGATCCCCTGTAATGAGTTCGGAATGGACACGGTCTGTTTTGATGCTTACAGGATTGAGAAAGGCATCTGGAAAAGGCTTGATGATCCGAGGTTCATAAAATTTTATGAAGTAGAACCCAAAACCAATCACTACATAGTCATGGAATATGTTGAAGGGAAAGACCTCAGGAGCCTTTTTCGCGGAAGACCATTGCCTTTTGATAGAGTACGTGAGATATTCGTAGAGATCTGTAAAGCCGTTGTTTTTTTTCAAAACAAGGGGATTGTCCATTTTGACCTTAAACCAGAAAATGTCATGCTCCCTGAAGCAGGAGGCATAAAAATCGTTGACTTCGGCCTTGCCTGTATTATCGGAGAGCAGGACATCATAACAGAAAAACATATCGGCCCCAAAGGAACTCCTGAATATATCTCTCCTGAGCAGGTTTTAGGGATCAGGTGTGACCCGAGGAGTGACATATACGCTGTTGGGGTTATGCTCTATGAGGCTTTAACGGGAAGGCTGCCATTTTCAGGGAAAGGAACTGCCTTAGCAAAAAAGAAACTCTCTGAAGGGCCGATACCACCTAAGGCATTTATGCCAGATTTCTCCCCGCATCTGCAGGAGATAATCTTAAAGGCCTTAGAGCCAAATCCCAATAATAGATACCAGAAGATAGAAGATTTATGTAATGACCTGCAAGAGCCATCGAAGGTGTTACTTACCGAGCGGGCACACAGGACAAAGTCCTCTATCTCAAGGGAAGATATTTTGAGCCTTGAGGGCCTTGGAGAAGTAAGAGCCAAAACCCCATTTATTAAAAAATATCGTATCCTGGCTGCTTTTTTTGATGGGAGGCCTCAACAGAGGGTGCTTAGTGAAATAGTATCCCTTGCCAGAGAGAGAGATGCTGTGGTGGATATTGTCCTGATAACCCAGGGAATTATGGATATCGAATATAGAGAGGGCGAGATAGAGGATGTGATAGCTTATTTGAAGTCTGAGTTGTTGTTCGACAATGAATGGGTTCTGGAGTTCTTCGGAAACAACGGGATAGAGGCAACCCTCGATGTCATAGCAGGAGACCCGGAATCAGAGATCCTCAGGATGGCCGATAAAAAGAAGGTCGACCTCATAGTAACATCAGAGAGGGAGAGGGGCAGACTTTCAAAAGTACTTTTCAGAAGCATGTCAGCCAGGATTGCCGATAAGGCTCCATGCAGTGTCCTTGTGATTAAATAACAGCCCATATCATCCAGAGAGCACAGAGTTTTATCTCTATTCTTAGGGGATCCTCAAAAAAAACTTGACACAACATAAGATGCGGTGTTATAAATGAATCGTCATTCATATGAATTACCGTTCAGATAAAGAAGGGTCTAAAGACAGGATATTAAAGGTCGCCCTCGATTTATTTTCCACGAAGGGTTATGCAGGCACTAAAATGATTGAAATCGCCAGCAGGGTTGGGATGAGTGTCGGCGCCCTTTACCTCAGATTCAAGAGCAAAGAAGATCTTTATCTGGAGTTAATCAAAGACCAGACAAAAGATTTCACCAGGCTTACCAAAAGTCTCCAGAGCGAAGAACCTGTAAGGGCATTGAAATCCTATATAGAGCTTAACCTCAAATATGCCTTAAAGAAAAGGCGGTTGATTTCCCTTCTCCTCAGAGAACATAGCCTGCCATTTATTAGACCGCTGAGAAAAGATTTTTTTGAAACGCAGGGGAAATTAATAGAGGGGCTACTTGTTTCCGGGATTAAGACAGGTGTGTTCAAACCATTGAATACCAGGCATACATCATCTCTGATTTTTGCGAGTATAAGAGGTGCGATACTTTTAAAACTCACATTCGGGGCCGGCGATTTAAAAGTTTTAGGTGATTCTCTTTTTCAATTGATTTTCAACGGGATAAAAAAATGATTAAGAGGAAAACAGGTTTATTTTTTGTCCTATTTCTGGTTTTCTTTCCACCGTATAACCTTTTTGCAGAAGAGTATTCCCTCGATGACCTTTACAGGATTGCCCTTGAGCGCGCTGAAAGGATAAAGCTATCAGAGGAAGACCTCTATATTGCAGAAAGGGGCAAAGACAAGGCTGTATCAGCACTGCTTCCCAAACTTTCTGCATTTGGGAATTATACGAAATACAGCGAAGACAAGCGCTCATCTACAGGTTCCGTCATTCAGCCTGATGATTCCACATCATGGGGCTTAAGGCTTGACCAGTCACTCTCTATAAGCGGCAGGGAGCTTACTGCCTTTAAGATCTCAAAAGGAAATATTGAAAAAAACAGATATGACCTCTATGCAGTGAGAGAAGCCTATCTTTTCAATGTTGCCTCAGCCTATTATGATGTCCTGAGGGCAAAAAAGGCTGTTGATATTGCAAAGGCAAATGTTGAAAGGCTCACAAAGCACAGAGATGCTGCTGCCATAAGACTAAAGGTTGGTGAGGTGACAAAGACCGCACTCCTCAGGGCAGAAGCAGAACTGTCAGGGGCACAATCAGAACTGATACGGGCAGAAAATAATCTTAAGTTGGCAAAGGCCATCCTCGCAAGGGTTGTGGGAATAGAGGGCGAATATGATGTCAGAGAGAGTCTTCAGTCCTCAGTCGGCAGTCCTCAGTCTTTTGATTTTAGTTTTTTGACTGCCGACTGCCGACTATCGACTGGTGACTGTTTTAAACAGACCGCCTTTAAGGAAAGGGCGGAAGTAAGGTCTGGTGAAATCCAGAAAAGAATTGCAGAGGACCAGGTCAGATATACAAAGGGTGCATACTGGCCAACACTTTCCATTGAAGGTGTATATTCAAGAAAGGACGAGGAACCTGCGTCTGCTTTTCTTAATAAGGAAAGCATTTACGGTGGTCTCAGGTTAAACTTCCCATTCTTTGAAGGAGGCTTGAGAAAGGCAGAGGTGCGTGAGGCAGAGGCAAAACAGAGGCAATCTGAACTTCTTTATGAAGATTTAAAGAAGACGATAAGTATAGAGGTTGACAACGCTTATCTCGATTTAACGACTCAAAAGGGAATTTTAAAATCCCTCGAAGACCAGCTTGCATTTGCCAGAGATAATTATAATGCCATCTCAAAACAATTTGAATTCGGCCTCGCAAATAGCATAGATGTCATGGACGCTAATACACTCCTTGTTACAGCAGAAAGGCAATTTTCGGATGCAATGTATAACTATCAACTGTCTATTCTGAGACTACAGAGGACAACAGGAACACTCCTGAAAACAGTCATCAGTCAACAGTCACCAGTCGCTAGAGACCTGAAAGAAAAATAGATGGAGAAAACCTGTATGTTAGAGACAAAAAATAGATATCCAGTTACAATAATTTTACTTCTCCTGACCTTTATATTTCTCTCTCCAATAAATAGTGGTTGTAAGAAAAAGGAAGTAAAGGCACCTGTAGAAAAAGTAGTAAACGTTCAGGTTAAGGCTGCTGAAAGAAAACCGCTCAGACCATTTGTGGAGGCAATCGGCACATTGAACCCTTATGAAGAGGTCATTGTAAGTGCTGAAGTAGATGGGATTTTGAAAGACGTAAGAGTTGATGAAGGAACATTGGTTTCAAAAGGGACGGTCCTTGCAACTATTGATGATACAGATTACAACCTTGAGGTCAAAAGGGCTGAGGCTGCCTTAAGGCAGGCAGAGGCAACCCTTGAGAATACAAAATTAGAATTTGGGCGTAAACAGGCACTTTATAAGGAACAACTCGTAACCCAACAGCAGTTCGATGATGTCTCAACAAGGCTTTCTCTTGCAGAAGCTGATGTTGAAAGGGCAAAGGCAGCATTATCCCTCGCAAAACAGAAGCTCATCAAAACAAAGATACACTCACCCCTTTCAGGTGTTGTAAAGGGGAAGAAGGTTTCAGCAGGCGATTATGTGAAAAACGGCACTAATCTTTTTGTAATAATCCAGAACAATCCCATAAAGCTAAATTTTACTGTAACCGAAAAAGATATAGGAAAACTTAAAAAGGGGCAGGATGTGACTTTTAAAGTGGATGCCTTTCCAGATAAAGAATTTAAGGGGAATGTAAGCATCATCTATCCAAGTCTTGAAGAAAAAACAAGGACACTTCAGGTCGAAGCAAAGGTGCCGAACCCTCATGGGATTTTAAAACCAGGACTTTTTGCTAAGGTCACGCTCTATACAGGCACAGCAAAGGATACAATTGTCGTGCCTATCACAGCCCTCCTTTATGAAGCAGAGAAGGTAACGGTCTTTGTGATTGAGGAGGATAGAGCGAGAGAGAGAACAGTGAAACTCGGAAGTAAATATGGAGAATTGATGGAGATTGTGGAAGGTCTGAAGGAAGGGGAGAAGGTAGTTGTAGTAGGACAACAGAACCTTTCAGAAAATGCGAAAGTCAATATAGTCCTCAGTCCTCAGTCGGCAGTGGAGAAATAAAATGGCAAAGATAGAACGTTTTGAAGACATTAAAGCATGGCAGAAAGCAAGAGAATTAGTAAAATTAATTGTAGGGTTTCTTAAATACTTGACTGCCGACCGTCGACTGGGAACTGAGGACTGATTTTATGTGGCTCGCTGATACATCCATAAAACGCCCTGTCTTCGCAACGATGGTCATACTTGGACTTGTTGTCCTTGGTGTCGTGAGCTATCCACGACTTGGTGTTGACCTCTTTCCAAAAGTGGATTTTCCTATGGTGAATATCACCACTGCTTTACAGG
>JACROP010000180.1 GCA_016214385.1 Nitrospirota bacterium | reverse complement strand
TGCAACATAATACTGAGCATGCAAAGACCTACACTGAATGGGCTGGGAAGGCAGAGGCTATGGGTGAAAACGAGCTCGCAAAGACATTAAAAGAGATTGCGGATGAGACCGCAAGGATGGAAAAGCTGTTTCAAAAGGCGAAAAAGGTTATTGATGAGGTTGTGCTAAAATGAATAATGGGACTTTCGCTTTATATCCACATACCATTCTGTCTGAGGCGATGCAATTATTGTGATTTTGTATCTGGCGTTTATACTCCTTCGGAAGCTGATGTCTATCTCGATGCCTTAAAAAAGGAGATTAATAGCCTGCCTGTCCTTGCGAGAGAGGAGCGTCCATTTGATACCCTGTATATTGGCGGTGGGACGCCAACTGTTCTTTCCGGGGAAGAAATAGGTGGGCTTGTGATGACTGCTTTAAATACCCTGCATTTTGTAAAAAACCCTGAGATTACTGTTGAGGTTAATCCAGGAACCGTTGATAGAGAGAAATTAAAGACCATGAAAGACTCAGGGGTAAACAGGCTGAGCATCGGAGTTCAGTCTTTTAATGATGCTGAACTTAAAACCCTCGGCAGGATTCATAATTCTGAGGATGCCTGTTTTGCGATTGAACTGGCTAAAGATTCGGGATTTAAGAATATAAGCTTGGACCTGATTTACGGGATACCAGGGCAGGATCTCCAGTCATGGAAAGAGAGCCTAAAAAGAGCAGTGAATCTTTCCCCTGTTCATATATCAACCTATGAACTTACCCTTGAGGAGGGGACAGAGCTCCACAAGGCAGTGAGGGCAGGGGCATTAATTCTTCCGGAGGAGAAAGAGGTTATTGAAATGTATGAGTTTGCCATAGCCTATCTCAATGACTGCGGGTTTGTTCATTATGAGATTTCAAATTTTGCCCTTCCAGATTATTTTTGCAGGCACAATGTGAATTACTGGGACAGGGGGGAGTATTATGGGGCTGGCCTTGGTGCGCACTCTTTTATTGATGGGAGGCGGTTTTACAACACAAAAGACATGAAAGTTTATGTAAATTCCATTTCTGAAGGGTTTGAAGATATAACAGAGGAGAAGGCCCTTGCTGAGGCAATCTTCCTCGGGTTAAGAAAGACCGACGGGATAAACCTTCCTGATTTTCAAATCCGTTACGGAAAAAATTTTCTTGAACTATACGCTAAAGAGATAAAAGAACTCTGTGAATCAGGGCTTTTAGAATTTAAAGACAACAACCTGAAGTTGACCTTAAAAGGGCTGTTATTGTCAAACGAAGTTTTTGCTAAATTTGTTTAACCCAAACAATGCATTAAGAAAACCACAGAGAAGTATAATATAAACCACAGAGGCACAGAGATAGGCATATGAAAAAATTATAGCCACAGAGGACATAGAGGTCACAGAGATAAACATAAAAAAACTCTTTTGTTTAAAAAATAAACCAACAGTATTAACTGAAATTTTTTATAACTCTGTGTTCTCTGTGAACTCTGTGGCAGGTCATTTTCTCTGTGTCTCTGTGCCTCAGTGGTTATTCTTTATCTCTGTGTTCTCTGTGGTCAAGTGCATTTTTCGGTTTAAGTTGAAAGTTCTTCCATAACCCTTGTTAACTCCATCATTATCTCTTTCCATGTTTTCCCGATTAAGTTTAGTTCAAGCTCTGCCTCCGGGAGAAACTTAATATAACCTTTTCTGCCTTCCCATAGGGAAAGGATTTCTGAGGGTGATACTTTTGTACTTGGGTCAAATGTAATTTTAATCCTGCCTGTTAAATTTTGTATCTTTGTGATTGCGAGCTCTCTTGCCATAAGTTTTATTTCCATTATGTCAAGGAGCCTTAGTACTTCCTCGGGAGGCTTGCCAAAACGGTCATTGAACTCAGCGTGAAACTCTCTTACCTGTTCCCTGTTTTTCACTGTTGCAATCCGCCTGTAAAGGCTGAGTCTCAATGTAGGGTCCTCGATATAGCTTTCCGGGATGAGGGCAGTAACCCTGAGGTCAAGCACTGGCTCTATTTCAGGGGGTAGTTCCTCGCCTTTTAATTCAGCAACTGCCCTCTCAAGCATTTCAATGTAAAGGTCAAAACCAACAGCATCTATATGCCCTGACTGCTCTGAGCCTAAGAGGTTTCCTGCACCTCTTATTTCCATGTCTTTTAGGGCAAGCCTGAAGCCTGCGCCGAGGTAGCTCAATTCCTGAAGGGCCTCAAGCTTTTTCCTCGCCTCAGTTGTAATTGCCTCTTCTTCTGGTATCAAAAAATATGCATAGGCCCTGACATTTGAGCGACCCACGCGGCCCCTTAATTGATAGAGGTCTGCAAGACCGAATTTATCTGCCCTGTTAATAATAATTGTGTTGGCAGAAGGTATGTCAAGGCCTGAGCCAATAATAGCAGTGCTTACAAGCAAATCAGCGTCTTTTCTTACAAACATCCTCATAACATTTTCGAGCTCTTTTTCTCTCACCTGGCCGTGTGCTACCAGGAGCCTGTGCTCTGGCAAAAGGCGCTTTAGAAAATCGGCAATCTTGTAAATGTCCTGTATGCGGTTGTGCACAAAAAATGCCTGGCCATTGCGGCTGAATTCCCTGAGAAGTGCCTCTTTAATGATTTCAGGGCTGAATCTTGTAACAAAGCTCCGTGCAGCGAGTCTGTCCTCTGGAGGGGTCTCAATTGTGCTCATTGACCTTATCCCTGACAGTGCCATATGTAATGTCCTTGGGATTGGAGTTGCTGTGAGGGTAAGGACATCCACGTTGCTTTTAAGTGCCTTTATCTTCTCCTTATGGCTTACGCCGAACCTATGCTCCTCATCGACAATCAATAGTCCGAGGTTGTGGAATTTTATATCTCTACCGAGGAGTCTGTGAGTTCCAATGATTATATCTATATCACCCTTTTCAAGTAGTTTCAGGGTCTCTTTCTGCTCTGCCCTGTTTTTAAACCTGCTCAGGTAATCGACCTTAACTGGAAATGCAGAGAACCGCGCGCTGAAAGTATCAAAATGCTGCTCTGCTAAGATTGTTGTTGGCACAAGCACTGCCACCTGTTTTCCGTCATATACAGCCTTGAATGCTGCTCTCATAGCCACTTCTGTTTTGCCGTAACCAACATCACCGCAGAGAAGCCTGTCCATTGGCTCTGGTTTTTCCATGTCCTGCTTTATTCCCTCTATTGCTGTGAGCTGGTCAGGGGTCTCCTCGTATGGGAAGAATCCATCAAATTCTCTGTGAAGCTCGGTATCCATTGAAAAGGCATGGCCCTTTCTGGTGACTCTTTCTGCATAGAGTCTGAGGAGTTTTTCTGCCATGTCTGCAATCTTCTTTTTAACCCTTGCCTTTGTCCTGAGCCAGGTCTTTCCACCGAGCCTGTCAAATTTTGGGATTGCACCTTCTGATGCATGATATTTCTGCACCTTGTGAATTCTTTCGAGTGGAAGGTAGAGGGTACCATCAACATATCCGATGATTAAGAAGTCTCCTTCGTGATACTCTATTTTCTGTCTCCTCAGGCCAAGAAACCTGCCGATGCCATGGTCTACATGGACAATACAATCACCCTCTTTCATGTCCTCTACAGAGGCAATCAGCTTTGAAACCCTGGATTTTTTTGTTGGCCTGAAGACAGGCCTTTCGCCGAATATATCCCTTCCTGTCAGGACAATACTTCTGTCAAATGAGAATCCTTTTGATAACTCTGAAATCGTTATTACGGGGCTCCCTGTATAGCTGACAGCGTTTTCATTTGAGAGGATTGGTGCAGAAATATCTGCCTCCTGGAGTAGCTCCTTGAGCCGTTTTGCCTGTCCCTCTGAGGAACACACCATAAGCATGAAAAACTCTGACCGCAGGGTTTTTACCCTCTGGATAAAGTCATCTATGTTTTTTCTTTCTCCGCTGATAAGGCCAAGGCCGCCTAAAGGGCTCAGGCCGAGGTTGAGCCCTTCTCCATCATCTCCATCAATCGGAAGGGAATAAAGATTTATAGTCTCTTTGTCAAAGTGCCTTTTAATGTCGGAGGGTTCATTTACAAAAAGCCTGTGGCCTGTGAGAAGTTCAATGAGATTCGGGCCGTCTTCTGGCTCTGAAAAAGGGAATATCGAAAATTCCTCTAACTCTTTTATTGTCCTCTGTGTATCAATATCAAAGAGCCTGATGGATTCTATTTCATCACCGAAAAACTCGAATCTCACAGGCAGGTCATCTCCTGATGAAAATACGTCGAGGATGCCTCCCCGAAGGCTGAACTCTCCCTGTTCAGCAACAAGTGTTACTCTGCGATAGCCCATTTCTGACAGGCTTCTGACAAGGTTATCCATGCTTATTGATGTATTTTTTGTAATGGATAAAACAGGGAGCTTTTCTTTTCTCCATAGAGGAGATAATGCGGCCTCTACGGATGTTATGAATTTCGTCCCACTGCCTTCATACAATCTTCTGAGATTTTTAATCCTCGATGAAATCCCCCTTGGCGGTATTAGAATTGGTTCTTCGAGGCTTAAGGATTTTGACCAGAAGGCTACATCTAAATGAGTTTCAGCGGCAGAGTCTTCAGAAGGGCAGATGAGTAAACAGGGCTCTTTTATCAATGCAAAGAGCAGGGCCTTTGAGGAGTTTGGCAGGGATGTTAAGGTCTTTACTCTGCCCTCTTTGAGGGCTTCGATGGCCTTGTAAAAAGCAGAAAGATTAATCGGCATCAATTAAAATTTAAACTTTTTATCCTAAATAATGCATTATAAGAAAACCACAGAGAAGTATAATATAAACCACAGAGACACAGAGGCACTGAGGGATAAAAAGTGAAGATATGTTTTAAAAATTCTCTGTGTCTCTGTGCCTCAGTGGTTATTCTTATCTCTGTAGTTTTATTAAAATTTATCTCTGTGTCCTCTGTGGTTAACGCATTTTCAGAATTCTTTCAAT
>JACROP010000179.1 GCA_016214385.1 Nitrospirota bacterium | reverse complement strand
TCTGCCAACCGAGCTGAGTGTCTGGTCAATTCTTTTAGCTTTTTTCTTTTCTGCGAGCGTTGGCATATTTTTTGGGGTTTACCCTGCTAAAAAAGCAGCATCATTAGACCCCATTATGGCGCTGAGGTATGAATAAATGGGAAATAGGAAATAGGAAATGGGAAGTGAGGTTTTAAAATTAGAGATATTTGTTGATGAGCTAAAAGAGTTATTCTACCGGGGTCTTGGTGGCAGAGAGATGGTGCGCACTTATAGCAATATCATTGACCGTTACATCAGGAGTATTTTTAACAGGAATCAGGAGTCTCTTGCTATTGTTGCGCTCGGCGGGTATGGAAGGCAGGAAATGGCTCCATATTCTGATGTTGACCTTATGTTTCTCTACAGGGATAAATTGGCAGCAGATGCAGAAAAGGACGCAAAAAATCTGCTTTATAACTTATGGGATTCGGGCTTTCAGGTAGGTCATTCTTTCAGGTCAATAAAAGACTGTATGAGAATTGCTGCGAAAGACATAACCACAAAAACCTCTTTTTTAGAGGCAAGATTCTTGACAGGCAATATTGATATTTATAAAGATTTCAGGGCCGAAATAGATAAGATTCTGAGCAGAAAACCACAGATTTTTTTAACAGAAAAGCTCAGGGAAATGTTCTCCCGCCACAGAAATTATGGCTCTTCCCCTTATCTGCTTGAGCCCCATGTCAAAGAGGGCGAGGGTGGGTTGAGGGATGTCCATACTGCTATGTGGCTTGCGAGAGTTGTCCTCAAGCTCGAGGGGTCGGTGCGACCAGGGATTGAAGGTCTTAACACGGTTCTAAGCGAGAAAAATTATGCAAGGCTGCTAAATGCATTTGATTTTCTGCTCAGGGTAAGGGTTGGCCTTCAGCTTGAGTCTAAGAGAAAGAATGATGTCCTGTCTTTTCTGTATCAGGAAGCCCTGGCCCCGGTTTTTGGTTTCAAGGATGCAGAAGACTTCTCAGCCCCTGAGAGATTCATGCGGTATTATTATATAAAGGCAAGGGAGATAAAGGAGATTTCATTCAGGGTCTTTGAGATTTGCGGCAGCCGTTTTATTAAGAGGCCTAAAAGGCCTGTAATGAGAAAAATCTCAGATGCTTTTATTCTGTCGGACGGCTATATTGTAACGGCTCATTTCGATAAGAATTTCTTTACAGAAGAACCGCTCAGATTAATGGAGGCATTTTATCTTTCCCAGAAATACAGGACAGCATTAAGCCCGCTGCTTAAAGAGGCCATTGGTGAGAGCCTTCACCTTGTAGACGAAGCTTTTAGAGAATCAAAAAAGGCTTCAGAATTTTTCATTGAGATACTTAAAGGCCATCGTGTTTATGAGACACTTAAGGAAATGCATGATTCAGGTTTTCTCGGCAATTATATCCCTGAATTTGCTATGCTCAATGCCCTTGTAATATTCGATGTCTATCATAAATACACAGTAGATGAACATACCCTTTTTGCTATAAAGACCCTTCAGGCGTTGGAAGCTAATGTAATTGAGAGACTTACATTTGTTGCAGACGTTTATAAGGCACTGAAAAGACCACATAACCTCTTTCTTGCCCTTCTGCTTCACGATATAGGCAAGGCCATGGGCAGGGGTCACGAATCTGCTGGCTTGATTAAAGTAAGAAACATACTCGAGAGATTGAGCATCGAGGGTTTTGATAAGGAGGAAGTTACGTTTCTTGTGACGAACCATCTTTTGATGTCACAGATAGCGCAAAAGAGAGAAGCAGAAGACCCGAATGTTGTTTCCTATTTTGCCAGGATTGTGGGGGATGAAGAAAAACTTAATGCCCTTTTCCTGCTCTCATATGCTGATATCTCTGCTGTAAGACCGGGCTTCTGGTCTGACTGGAAGGCATTTCTTTTAGAAGACCTTTATCTAAGGACCAGTATGTATCTGAGGGGAGAAGAGAGGGACAGGTATAGGGCTGTTTATAATCTGCTTCCGAAATATCCATCAATAACAGAGGAGGATGTATCTTCTCATTTCAAAAATATGTCTGAGCGGTATTTGAATTCCACGCCGCCTGAAACTGTAATAAAAGATATAAAAGTTGTGGATTCTATCAGAAAAGACAGTTTTTTCTTTTTTCATTCAAAGCGAAAAGAGACAGGGAGCACAGAATTAACAATTGGAACATGGGACAGTCCTGGGTTGTTTTCAAGAATAACCGGTGTTATATCTTCGAAAGGTCTGAATATTTTAAGGGGACAGGTCTTTACCGGTTATGATGGTATTGTTATTAACAGGATGCAGATATCCAATTGGGATGAGATCTACTGGGATGGCCTTCCCTCAAGGCTCAAGGAGGATTTACGGGGGGCATTGCTTGAAGCCAGGGAAATACGGCCTGTGAGGGCTGGTGGCGAAGTAACGTATAATAAGTTTAGTGGAGTTTCAGTTAGGACACCGGTAAAGATAGAGCTTGATAATGAAATATCGAGCGAGTTTACTGTGCTTGAGCTTACCTGTCCTGACAGGGTCGGGCTTTTATATGATATTTCTGCCCTTCTGTTTAGTAAAGACATAGGTATAGTTTCAGCAAAGATAAACACTGATGCCGAAGTTGCAATGGATGTTTTTTATATCAATTCGCAGGGCAGGAAAGTAAGCGGATATGACGGTTTTGAACTTATGGGGGTATTGTGGGAACTTCTAAAAGGCTAAAGAGATTTATTTTTATAGCAATAGCCCTTGTTTTCGTAAGCCTTGTTTTTTTCCTGTTCAGGGGGCCATATCTATCGAATGCCTTTAAGAGGCTGATCCTGCCAGAACTTGAGGAGATCACAGGTGAGAGGGTGGTTATTGATAAGGTTGTCCTGAATCCATTTCCACTCTATGTTGAAGCGAGGAGGCTTAAGCTTTCTGATAAGGATGGGAATACACTATTAAAGATTAATAAAGTCAGGGCATATATAGAGCTGTCGGGTTTACCATCAAAAAATATAAATATTGGCCGGTTGATTATAAAAGAGCCTGAGATAACATCTGAAAAAGAGGACATAGATAGAGTGGTGAAGTCAGTGAAAAAATATATTGCCGAGGACAAAGGCAAGGCGTTCAAAGTCAGGCTGAAAAGCATCAAATTAACCGGCGGCAATTTTAATTTGCAGGTCGGTACGACTCGATTCCGAGATGGTGATAAAAAGACGACCTTTTCAGGTGATGGGCTTTCCTCAGAGGTAGTCATAAAAGAAAGGGTTACTGTTGATTTTAAACTAAAGAGCGGTGTTTTAAAGGTTGAGAATATTCCTGAGATTAAAGGGGGCATTGAAGGAAGGATAAAACTGGACAGTAAGAAGACAGAGATCATCGGGGTTAAATTTTCTTCCTCAGGTTCCACAATCGAGGCAAGCGGCGATGTGTATCCGGGCAAAGGTATTTTGTCGGCAAAGGCCAATGTCCTGCTTTCGACATTAAAAGACTTTTTTAATTTAAAAGAAAAGGGCGATGGGGTAATTACTCTATCAGGCTCTGTTAAATTCGATGGTTCTAAAGCAATGGTAGACTTAAAAACCAGAGGGTGGTTTTACCTTGAGACCCTCATGGAATTTATCAATATAAAGGAGGACATCAGCGGCCTGATTTCCGTAGATGGTAAAATATCAGGCATTTATCCAGAAATAAAAGGCGAGGGCGATGTGACTTTTAAAAATGGAAAGCTGAGCACACTGCCTGTAGATGATATGAAGGGGCGTTTAAATTATGAGAATAAAGTTTTTACCATGAAAGATTTCACGGCCCGTATTTATGGCGGTGCATTAAGGGGTAATGCCAGATTACGTGTCCCTGGCGGTGCATATTATGTTAAGGCCGATGTCTCGGATATTGATAGCCCTGGATTCCTGAAATTTATTGGCTGGGAGCCACCAATCCCTGCAGGCAAGATCAGCGGGAACTTTGAGCTGGCAAAAGAGCCAGACAAAGAGTTTTCAGTTCAATCGCATATTAATTATTTAAATAAAACCCCTGCAGGGCCTGATATCCTTGGAAGGCTTAAAAAGATTGAAGGGACTATAAATTTAAAAAATAATATCCTGACGATTTCTAATTCAAACATTTCTACTGCCATATCTACGCTTTTCCTGGAGGGCACTGTAAATTTCAGTAAAAGTCTTTTTGACCTCAAAGCCAGGGTTGAGAGCGCCGATGCAACGGATTTAATGTCGCCATATTACTCGTTCAAGGCGCCAGTGAGTTTTGTCGGTGGGATTAATGGCCTGATTTCAGACCCTGTGATTTCAGGAGAGTTTAGTTTTGGGCAGGGCATTCTTAATGAGGTTACTATTACTAAGGCCTCAGGAAGTTTAACGTATAAGATAAAATCTCTTTCAGTTGGGTCTCTCAAAGTAGAGCAGGGGCAGTCGGTCTATGACATCTCGGGCAGCATTTCCTTTAAGGAGGCAGAAGATATCTTTTCTTTCCCGGAGCCTTATTTTGAGGCAAAGGCAAAAATCAAGAAGGGAGACCTTGGGTTAGCCTTAAAGGCTGTGTATAAAGAACTCCCTATTACAGGCTCTATTGATGGAGACATATCATTTAAGGGCAGCAGAAAGGACTTCAAGAGTAGTGCCAATATTGTAACTGAAAGGGCTGATGTCTTTGGACAACTCATAGATAAGGCTATTATAAGTGCAATAATCAATCCGCAGGATATAGTTTTCCCCTTGCTGGAGCTACAGAGAGAGGAGTCAAGGCTAAGTCTGAAAGGTTCTTTATCTTTTGATGGAAAATTTTCATTCACCACAGTGGCAGGGCACAACACAGTTAACCTGAAAGATGTAACTGCCATCCCTGCAAATTTCCCGATTAATGTCAGGTTAAGCCTCGATGCTAAAGGCTCAGGGACATTTGAAAAGCCGAATATAATGCTTTCAGCCAGAGTTCTTGAGGGCAGTCTTAAGGATGCTAAATTCGGGAAAGGAGAAATCAACGCACAATTAGATGGCAAGCAGTTAAATGCTACGGGGAATCTGTTTAATAATACCCTGATTATAACAGGCAAGGCCAACCTGTCGAAGACTCTACTATGGGACATAGACCTTAAATTCAGGAAAGGGAGATATGATTTCCTTCTTGCTGCTTATTTAAAGGATATACCCAGGGACCTCGCTGTTTTTATAAACGGAGACGTTAAGGTAACGGGAGAGGGTAAAAAGGTTTTTATGCAATCAAAACTTAACGCCCTTAATGTGAGTCTTTATGGATACAACCTCAGGAATCAGGGGGACATTATCTTTGAACTTGCAGAAAAAGATTTCAGGATAAAGGCACTGTCTTTGAAGGGAGACTATGGTGATATATCGGTGAGAGGTGGATTGAAACTCGGGCATAGCTATAATATAGCCATTGAAGGCCGAATGGATATTGCACCACTGAAGGCTATGACAAAAGATATAGAGTCTTTAAGAGGGGAGGGGAATTTTGTTGTTGAGGCTACAGGCCCATGGGAGTCACCGGAACTTAAAGGAGGAATAAATATAAGAAATGCCTCCATGCTGTTGGTGGATTTTCCTCACAGGATAGGGCCACTTGATGGAAATGTATATTTCGATCATGACAGGGTTATTTTCGACTCTTTTAATGCAGGATTCGGCGGCGGCAAGGTTAAGGGTTCTGGTGTGGGTTATTTGAAGGGTATGTCTTTGAAAAGGTTATTTTTTGATTCTCAACTTCAGGATATCAGGCTTAGGCCTATAGAGGGAGCGGATGTAACATTTAATGGAAAACTCTTTTATGAAATCTCTTCCAAAGACCAGAGACTTTCAGGAGACGTATTTATAGAGAAAGCCAGGTACAATAAAAGAATTGAGTGGAAGAGCTGGTTGGTGAGCCTTAAGCCAGTTGAAAAGCTCAGAGTAGAACAACCAGGTTTTTTTGGAAGGACAGCGTTAAATATACATCTATCAGGCCAGGACAATATAGTCATAGATAATAACGTAGCCAGGACGCCTATAAAGGTTGACATGATACTGAAGGGAACTGTTAATCAGCCGAGGCTTCTGGGAAGGTTGGAGGCTGCGGGAGGGATCGTGTTTTTCAGGAGCAATGAGTTCAGGATTATAAATGGCAGGGTTGACTTTATAGACCCGAATAGAATTTACCCGATATTTCACATACAGGCTGAGACTGTAACAAAGGGCTACTATATAAAGCTAAATCTTGACGGCCCCATAGACAAATTTACCCTTTCCCTGTTTTCCTCTCCGCCTTTGAGTGAAATGGACATCCTTGCGTTACTTACTGTTGGCCAGATCACCAAGGAGCTGAAGGGGTTTGAGGGTGGTGTTGGTGCGGGTGAGGCCGCATCATTCCTTACAGGTAGACTTCAGCATGTGATGGAAGAGAGATTAAAGAATATCACAGGTTTTGACCGTTTTC
>JACROP010000178.1 GCA_016214385.1 Nitrospirota bacterium | reverse complement strand
CATTCGCGATATCGGCTCTTTCGGTGTCTCCATGAGAAGGTGAATATGGTTGCTCATGAGGACATAGGCATAAAGTTCAAAGCCACATCTCTGTTTATAGGTTTTCAGCTTATCGAGATATACAAGGCGATCGTCTTCGTCGAGGAATATGTCCTGCTGCTGGTTGCCTCTTACAATAAGGTGATAGAAGGCGCCTTCATATTGTATCCGGGGTTTCCGTGCTATGCTGCTCCGAATACCACTTTAAATGCATAAACCAGCCTGACCCCCTGTCTCTGCCTCCTGTCCCTTGAATTTTCGGTTTTATTCTTCTGTGCCTAAAAAACTGACACATAAAATATCAAGTTGTGAAAAAAATGCAGACCAATCGAGGGATAAAGATTTTTTGTTTTTTCATAAATAATCGTCGAGACAATAGCTAATATAAAAGCTATCATTAAATTGTCTCCGTGTATCATCGAAAATAATGCCGATTGTAAAAATAATGCAGTTATGAAACCTAAACGCTCTTTAATTGCAGTATAGATAACACCTCTAAATAATATTTCTTCCCCTATGGGCGCTATTACAAGACCACCACTAATCACAGTGGCTATGAATACAGTACTTGCTGATTTAGCCATTTCATGGTGCATCTCTACTATAAATTCGTCTCCACCAAAAAACGATGAGTATATTAAGTCGGTTAAGAAAAAAATCATTAATCCAGCAAAAGTATAAAACAGTGTCTTTTTAAATCCAATGGGCAATAAAACCCCTAAGCCCATGTATTTTCGCAATTCCTGTTTAAATACTACATATAATGTAACAACAAAAACCGAAACATCCCCCAGAGTAGCTATATTAAAAAAATTTTTTTTATCGGCACTAAATCTTACTATTTTAAATATGTCTAAACCATTAAAAATATTAACTGCAATTGAGATATAGATAATATTAATAATTATCGGAAGAAATTGACTTGCTAATATTATATTAAATACCATTAGCGATGACAATTTTATTTCTTTATTATATTTGATAGTCATTTTCCTATAAATAAGCTCCCATATAAACCAAAGGGCTACCATAACTGTTAAATTAAAGAAAAGAAACTTTAGGGGTATATAGAAAATCCCTATGTATGGATATTCAGCAAGTAAAAATTTATCGAAACTAGTTGCTTCCATTATTATACTTAATGACCATCTTTATACCAATTCTTCCATTTTTCATCAAAGTTATTCCCAGGAATTTCATTCCACTCCACATTTTTAAAACCTCCATATTTATGTTCCCCAGTAGCCCTATAAAAATTGTAATCATCGAGGGCTATATACCTTATTCCTTTGTATAAAGCTTCTCCGCCTTTTAATGACTTCACACCAAATTCCCGGATTGGACCAGACCCTCCAACTGCTCCTGTTCCTTTATAAGGATTAACATCCTCCGCTACCATATATGAATTTTCCATCATCTCTTCTATAAGTGACTTATTCTGTCTACTTGCATTTTCTCCCTTATTTATATTTAAATCCCTCTGGGCCTTCTTCTCACTCTCCTCTCCTGCTTTGTTAGTGCTCGCAAAATACTGAGTAAGGGCAAATGAAATTGCTGCGGAGATTCCTCCAATCTTTAGTCCCTCTCCAAAGTTCCCGCCTGTTAGCTCTGAGGCTACACCTCCAATTATAGCACCAGAACCTATCATGACAAGTCCTTTTAAGTAGATATTTGTGCCTCCACCCAATCCCCCTATGTAGCCACCAACTCCCCCAGAAATCGCTCCTATGAGCATGCCTTGCCCTATTTTACCTGATTCCCCTGACGATATTATACCGCCTACCATTCCTCCTACTGCTCCCCCTACTATAGCAGCAGCAGGACCTTGTAAAGCTAATAGATCTACAGCACCAACACCAAATCCATATCCTATCCCTGCTGCTACTGCCCCTATAAATGCTCCTGCAAGTATGTCTCCAACATCTCCACCCTGTATTGCTGCGCTTACTCCTCCTATTACTGCCCCAACTATCATTGCTACTACCAACCAGGGAATTTGCCCATTTGGGTCTACATACTTCAGAGGGTTGTCTAAGGCATAGGAGTAGCGGTTGAGGGATTGAGGATAGAATGGATCCTGCACTATACTATCCGCACTTATAAACCTCCCAAGTATTGGGTCATAATATCTTGCTCCATAATAGTAAAGCCCTGTCTCTGCATCCTCTTCCTGCCCTGTGAATTTGTGTTTTATGTTTGCTGTTCCTGTGCTACTTCTTGTGCCGCCATAGGGGTAGTAGTATATTCCCTGGACTTTGGCTCCTGTTGCATCTGTAATTATGCTACTGCTTCCAAGGTGGTCTGTGTGGTAGTAGTAGGTGGCTGATGATGTCTTTGAGGCTATTCTGTTATTTCCTGCAAAGATGTATTTGGTGCAGAGGCTGCTTGTGCATTCATAGTGTTTGCCTATGTAAACAGTGGTTGTAGATGATACTTTCTTTTTTACTCTTTGCCCTGAATAGTCATATGTGAAGTATGTTGATACACTTTTGGTTATTTTTGATGGCATGTTGTCATAGTTGTATGTTATTGTCCTGCCTGCACCGCCTGTCATGTTGCCATTGGCATCATAACTGTATGTGTTTGCACCTGCCTTGGTTACTGCATGGGGTTTTGTTCCATAGGTGTAGCTTCCTACCATGCTGTTGTAAGTGATGTTTCCTATCTGGTTGTATTGGTATGTCAATGTCCCGTATGCTGTGCTTTGTGCCTGTGTGAGTCGGTTTAAATCATCGTATGTGAAGTTCTGGGTTCTATTGCTGTCCAGGATGTCTGTTATTGTGGTTATGTTTCCTGTGTTGTCGTAATTGTATGAGAGGTTCTGTAGTCCCTGTGTAGGGCCATTTGTTGTTATGGAGTAGAGTCTGTTGTTTGTTGTGTAATATTGGTAGGTTGTGCTTACTCCATTTGCATAGGTGATATTTCCTGCCTGGCCAAGGGCGTTGAAGTTTGAATAGGTTACATGGCCTGTTACCCCTGTGAGGTTACCTCCAGTGTCATAGCTGTAGTTGACTGCCTCTCCATCAGGGTATTTGATGGTTGTTGTCCTTCCAAGGGCATCATATGTGGTTTCTGTTGTGTAATCTATGCTGTCTACTGTTTTTATTGCCTTGGTTACTCTTCCGAGTTTATCATAGTAGTATTTCTCTGTGCCTGAGGCATCGGTCACTTTTGTTAGTCTTCCTTTGAGTCAAATCACAGGGGGTCAAGAGTCAAATCACAGGGGGTCAATTCTTTCATATTGACAATTTTCTTCAACTCGATTTATCATCTGCTTTAACTTTTTATCTTTCTGTATCTTTTCTCTTAAACGCTTTCTTCCTTGACTTACTGTGCTGTAGTCAACTCCCAATATTTTGCCTATCTCCACGCCGGTTAATCCGCCTATCCTATATAATAAATCCATCATAATTTGTCTAATGCTTCCTCTTTCTGCCCTTATCTCTTCTATGTTTTTACCAATTTCTTTTTCAACAGCTTCTATAATCTCTTCTTTTGCCTTGTACTTTTGTATTTCTCTTAAAGGTGGACATTCTCTATCTTTTTTTCTCTTTAAGAAGTTGTCCCTTATCCATCCGATAAATTCTTCTCCTCCTAAAATACTCTGTACTATTATTTTGTCTTTTATCTCAAGCTTCTCTGATATATCAGTGTATATCCTCTTTTT
>JACROP010000177.1 GCA_016214385.1 Nitrospirota bacterium | reverse complement strand
TTAATGAGAAGTGCGACGGCTGCAAGGGGCAGGATAAAACTGCATGCATGTATATCTGCCCGAATGACCTGATGTTCCTGGACAAGGAAAGGATGAAGGCATATAATCAGGAGCCTAGCTATTGCTGGGAGTGCTACTGTTGTGTAAAGATATGTCCGCAACAGGCTATGGATGTCAGGGGCTATGCAGACTTTATGCCACTCGGTGCTGCATCAACTCCACTGAGAGGAACTGAGGACATCATGTGGACCATCACATTCAGAGATGGAAGAATCAAGAGGTTTAAGTATGCAACGAGGACTACACCAGAAGGCTCTATAAAGGCGCTGGAGGGATATCCTGAGGCAAAGGTGGCAGACTTAAACAATCAGTTAATGCTTGGAGAGCCTGATATAATGGGAGTTAAAGAGCTTCCAACAATTAAAAAATAAGATAAGAAAGGAGGGAAAACATGAGAGAATTTGCGACAGAAGTTGTTGATACTGATATATTGATACTCGGTGGAGGAATGGCAGGCTGTGGCGCTGCAGTAGAGGCTGCATACTGGGCAAAGGCAACCGGAATGAAGGTAACACTTGTAGACAAGGCTGCCATTGACAGAAGTGGTCCTGTAGCCATGGGCCTTTCTGCCATTAATACATATATGGGGATGGATGGAAAGGTAACCGAGAATTCCCGTATGCCGGAAAGGTATGCTGAGTATGTGACGAATGACCAGATGGGTTTAGCAAGGCAGGACCTTGTCTATGATATTGGAAGACATGTTGATTCAACAGTCAGACACTTCGAGAAATGGGGACTTCCTATATGGAAGGATGAGGCAGGGAATTTTAGAAAATCAGGTGAATGGCAGGTGATGATATCAGGCGAGAGTTACAAGATCATCGTGGCAGAGGCAGCAAAGAACGCTATAGGCACCCTCGGTGACAAGGGACAGATAATTGAGAGGGTCTACATAACACACCTTCTGAAAGATGAGAAAGAGCCTAACAGGGTATGCGGTGCAGTCGGTTATAGCGTAAGGGAAGACAAGTTCTATGTGTTTAAGGCAAAGGTAGTTGTCTGTATATTGGGTGGTGCGGTCCATGTATTCAGGCCAAGGTCTCAGGGTGAAGGCTTTGGGAGGTCATGGATGCCGCCATTTTTAGGAGGAACGACTTATGCCCTCACTCTCCAGGCTGGGGGTGAGCTTACTCAGATGGATGTGACATTTGTCCCGCCAAGGTTCAAAGACTCCTATGGTCCTGTTGGCACATTCTTCCTGCTCTTTAAGACACCGGCAACAAATGCCTATGACGGGCCATACGTTGGTGCGTATGGGTCCGAGACAGACAAGTGGGCGCCATATGCAAAGGCGAAGCCCTGTCCAACTCCTGTGAGAAACTATGAGATGATACTCTGCGCGAAGGAAGGCAAAACTCCGTTTCTCATGCACACAAATAAGGTGGTAGAAAGGTATCAGAAGGAGATAACAGACCCAAAGGAGCTGAAGAAGAAGATAAGAGAGTATGAAAGCGAAGCATGGGAGGACTTCCTTGATATGACAATCGCAGGCGCTACAAACTGGGCTGCCCATAATATTGACCCTATGGAAAAACCGATGGAGCTTCAGTTGTCAGATCCTTGCTTCATAGGTTCACATGCCGCCTCTTGTGGTGCATGGGTATCTGGCGCTGAAGACCTTATGCCAAAAGAATATGCGGATGCATTCCCTGCCAAGTACAACTTAATGACGACTGTTACGGGTCTATTCACAGCAGGTTGCGGGGTAGGGGCATCTGCCCATAAGTTCTCAAGTGGTTCACATACACAGGGAAGGATTGTAGGAAAGTCAGCGGTTAGGTTTGCCAATGACAAGAAGGACTACAAACCAACAGTATCTGATAATACGATAAAGAAACTCAAGGAAATAGTGCTTAGACCACTTGCCCTCTATGAAGAGAAGAAGACATATACAACAATGCCGGATGTGAATCCTCACTATATCTCCCCACATAATTTCCTATTCAGGGTACAGAAAATAATGGGAGAATATGCAGGTAGCTGGGAGACGCTTTATGGGACATCTGACAAGATGCTTGAGACTGGGCTCTGGAAATTGGGGTTCTGTGAAGAGGATGCAGAGAAGATTGCTGCTAAGGACCTTCATGGGCTGTTGAGGGCATGGGAGGCTATTCACAGAATGTGGGTTGGCATAGCATGTGTAAGGACAAGGCTGGCGAGGAAGGAGTCAAGATGGCCTGGGTATTACTTTAAACACGATTACCTTAAACTGGATGAAGGCCAGAAGCACTTTGTCAATGTGAAATATGATGTGGATAAGAAGGAATGGAAGGTAATTGAAAGGCCAATGATTCCTATTATTTAATAAGATAGTAGGTCTTGGAAGTTATCTGTGAGGGGGCAACCTTTCAGGTCGCCCCCTCATAAAAAATTTATAGGTGTATAGGAAATTATAAAAATTTAGCCACAGATTTTCACAGATTTTTTTTAAAAATATTTTATGTTTCTTTCTTTTCTGTGTGAATCTGTGTTTATCTGTGGTTAATTAAGTTTTTTGTTCAGAATAATTTATGAATGAAGAATATACTGAAAAACACAGAAGGCTCTCTCTAAATGACAGATTCAAGTTTTCATGTCATAAAGGGCTTTCCTGTTTTAACACATGCTGTAGTGATACAAATATCTTTCTCACACCCTATGATGTCCTGAGGATGAGAAGATCCCTTGAGACATCTTCTGGAGAATTCTTAAAAGGATATACCATTGCACTTTTAGGAGAAGAGGGGTTACCTCTGGTTGTGCTTAAGATGATGGAGGATGAAAATAAAACATGTCCTTTCGTCACCCCGGATGGATGCAGCATATATGAGCACAGGCCATGGTCATGCAGGATGTATCCCATATTCCCGGCTTCCTCAAAGGAAGAAGAATTTTTGATAGAGGAAAAGCCCTCATGCCTTGGACTCAAAGAGGGAAAACAATGGACAATACAAGAGTGGAAAAAGGATCAGGGGATTGATATCTATGATAAAATGAATAAATCATACAAGGAAGTTACCTTCCATGATTATTTCTCCGCCTCAGGCGGAGAGAATAAGCTTGAGTCAGGAAGAGCAAAGGTGCTTTATATGGTATGTTATGACCTAAATGAATTCAAAGGATTCCTTTTTGAAACCAGGTTTTTCGATATATATGATGTTGAGAAAGAGGTTATTGAAAAGATAAAAGAAGATGAAGAAGAACTTTTAAGTTTTGGCTATAGATGGGTAAGATTTAATCTGTTCTCGGAAGATACCTTGAGACTCAAAGATAAGGAAATGGATAAGCTCTTGAAGTCAACGAGAGAAGAGGGGATCAAACCAT
>JACROP010000176.1 GCA_016214385.1 Nitrospirota bacterium | reverse complement strand
TTTTAAATTTTATTTTTCCTCCTCAATGATTCTTATTACTTTTCTTTTTTCGGCCGGGTAGAGAAAAGTTACTGAGACCAGGACCCTGTATTCCGGGGTCCTGGTTTTAGGGTCAAAACCTATCCCCAGAGTTGTATACATGGATTCGGTAGTTGCAATCCTGTAGCCGACCCTGAGTTCAAGGATGTCTCTGTCATGGAAACGACTTTTCCGACCATAGAGCTCGCCTAAAAGATTTAAATTGCTTGCTGCCTGGAAATCAATACCAAATGCATAAGTCAACTCATTCCTCAGAGATGGTCTGTCTATTGCAGTGTAAATCAGATTGATGTGCCCGTTTACAGGGCCAAAGCGTTTACTTAAAATAATGCCTGCACTAAAATCTGTAGAATTTGCGTGGGGCTCGTTTCCCACAGGAATACCGAGAACAAAAATAGAGGAAATAGATGGTGTAATGGCCGTTTCATTTAAGAAGCGATATTTCAAGCCCAGATTTAATTGTTCAAAACCCTCAGAATCTTCTCCCCACGTGTAAGGAAAGTTAAATCCAAGTTCAGCCGCCTCACTTATGCCGTAAGCAGCCTGTATGGATGCCCTTTCTATGGTGGGCTCTCTTAATAGTTCAAATGCAGGGGCAAAGGCCCATTGGTTTTTCTTCAGGCTCTTTGCACCGAAGGTGGAAAATACTCCATTGGGGGCAAGAGGCTTGTACCCCATTGGTTCAGGGACTTCAGAAGATAAAGAAGTAGAGGGCACTATAATAAGTATTATAAGCAGCAAATAAAGGGAATATCTCATTCCATAAAAATATCAGAAATAGCATCCCACTGTCAATTTCCCTTGACCCTGATAATGGTTTTGGCCTAAACTTTAGCATTAAGGAGGATTTTTTATGGTTAAGGGTTCAATTGTTGCAATTGTTACGCCATTTAAAAATGGCAGAGTGGATGAGAAAGCCCTAAGAGATTTAATAGAGTGGCATATAGCTGAAGGCACTGATGCAATAGTGCCATGCGGTACTACAGGAGAGTCTGCTACCCTGGATTATGACGAGCATTACAGAGTCATAGAGATAACAGTGAAAACTGTAAAAGGCAGGGTTCCTGTAATTGCCGGCACAGGTGCAAATTCCACAGATGAAACAATAATGATAACAAAAAAGGCAAAAACACTCGGCGCTGATGCTGCCTTGCTGGTTACACCTTACTACAATAAGCCAACGCAGGAGGGTCTGTACAGGCATTACAAAAAAGTAGCTGAGTCAGTTGATATTCCGATAGTGCTCTATAATGTCCCGGGCAGGACTGGAGTAAATCTTCTGCCTTCAACTGTTGCACGTCTGCTGGAGTTTAAAAATATTATTGCCATTAAAGAGGCTACAGGTGATATGAAGCAGGTGAGTGAGATTATCCGCCTCTGCGGAGACAGGATTGCAGTAATATCAGGAGACGATTTTACAACCTTCCCGCTTTTGGCCCTCGGAGGAAAGGGTGTAATTTCTGTTACAGCCAATGTGGTGCCCAGGGATGTCTCCTCCATGGTCAGGGAATGGGAAAAAGGAAATATTGAAGGGACAAGGAGGCTGCATTTTAAACTCGAGCCTCTGAATCAGGCAATGTTTATTGAAACAAACCCGATACCGGCAAAGACAGCCCTGAGCATGATGGGTAAAATCGAGGAGGAGTTCAGGTTGCCCCTGTGTCCTATGAATGATGCAAACAGGGAGAGGCTCAGAAAGACCCTTTTAGAATATGGGCTTTCACTTAACTCACAATTTGCTTGAAAATTACGTAATTTTTTGGTATAAATAGGTAGAAGTTTTGCCTACCTTGTGCGTGATAGGTGGAAAAGTTGATCCGTCAAATTAAAAAGTTAGGGAGCCATATTAAGGCAGGTGTGAGCGCTCTAAGGAGCAAGCCTAATCCTCCTTTTGAGGCACCCACGTATACTTTATGGGATCTGAGTTTTCTGCCTACACGGCAAGGTGGGTTTAATAGCCTCTTTATGAGGTTGTATTGCTTAATGGCCATGACAGTTAAAGTTCTTAGGGGAAGATTGAATATAAATAAACCTTTTTCGGTTTACAGGGCACTGAACCAGACGGTTCAGGGCAGGGCCCTATCGGGCCTTTTTTCTATAGAGATAAAAACTCAAGCAAAATTCAACTTGTCCCTCCCATAAGACTTCTTCTGTCATAGGCCATTCACGGAGACCAGGGCTTAGCCCCTGAAGTGTGAATGGAACTTTTCAAAATGAACAATCAGACCCGGTCTAATCCCGAGATTTCGGGAAAGGGCTCCACTTGCCTGGAGAATGCAGCCCAGCCATTATAACACCATCTCTGCATTTATAAAGAGCATAAGGGGAGGAGACCCCGGAGGTTTTGAAAAGGTAATAAAAAAGAGACTTGAGAAAAGGAGGATCAAATAATGTTTAATTCGATATACATACCCATAGCCCTTGCTGTTGGGTTTGGATTGGGATTTATCCTTGCATTGTTTTACTGGAAGAGCGTGTCGGGTAAGGAATCGAAGGAAGTCAAGCAAAACGCAGAAAAAATTTTACAGGAGGCCAGGAGAGAGGCAGACGCTGTTAGAAAAGAGGCAGCACTTGAGGCAAGAGATAAAGTTTTTCAGGCAAAGGCTGAAGCTGACAGAGAGCTTAAAGATAGAAGGGCGGAGTTAAATCAACTTGAGAGGAGAGTTCGCCAGAAAGAAGAGACCTTCGAAAGGAAGACCGATCATTTAGAAAGAAAAGAACAGGAGCTTAACAGGAGGGAAAAGGACATCTATAATAAAGAGAAGGCTGTTGCTGAAAAAGATGCCCGCTATGAAAATCTTCTAAGGGAACAGACGAGTCTCCTTGAGCGCATTTCAGGCCTGCGTGCTGAGGAGGCAAGGAAAGAGCTCCTCAAGAAAATTGAAGATGAATCAAGATTTGATGCTGCAAAATTGACAAAAAGGATTGAGGATGAAGCAAAGGAGATAGCTGATAGAAAGGCCAGGGAGATTATCAGCCTTGCCATCCAGCGTTATGCAAGTGACTATGTTGGTGATGCCACTGTCAGTGCTGTAAGCCTTCCAAATGATGAGATGAAGGGGAGGATAATCGGCAGAGAAGGAAGGAATATAAGGGCACTTGAGGCAGCCACTGGTATGGAGCTTATAATAGACGATACCCCTGAGATGGTTCTGTTATCAGGTTTTGACCCTGTCAGGAGAGAAATAGCGAGGATTTCTCTGGAGCGCCTTATAGCAGATGGGAGGATTCATCCAGCCAGGATTGAGGAGATTGTTGAAAAAGTAAAAAAGGAGGTTGAGGCAACAATCAAGGAAGAAGGCGAGAAGGCGATCTTCGACCTCGGCCTTCATGGGATACATCCAGAGCTTGTAAGGCTTGTTGGAAAGCTTAAATACAGAACATCCTATGCCCAGAATGTCCTTCAGCATTCAAGGGAAGTGGCCTATTTAGCAGGTGTTATGGCTGGAGAGCTCGGGGTTGATGCAAGACTTGCAAAGAGGGCAGGTATCCTCCATGATATCGGGAAGGCCGTTGACCATGAGGTTGAGGGCTCTCATCAGGCCATCGGCGCCAGTATTGCGAAAAAATTTGGAGAAAACCATAAGGTAGTAAATGCGATTCAGGTTCACCACGGCGAAGGGGACCCCACCACTGTAGAAGCCGCCCTTGTTGCGGCTGCTGATGCGCTTTCAGCAGCAAGGCCAGGGGCAAGAAAGGAAACACTCGAAAGCTATCTAAAGAGGCTTGAGAAACTTGAGGAGATAGCAATGTCTTTTAAGGGTATTGACAGGTGTTATGCAATCCAGGCTGGAAGGGAAATAAGGCTTATAGTAAGGCCCGAAGAGGTCACGGATGAAGTTTCAGCCCAGATATCCAGGGAACTTGCAAAGAAGATAGAGGAAAGTCTTACATACCCTGGCCAGATAAAGGTGACTGTGATAAGGGAGTCAAGGTATGTGGAATATGCTAAGTAAATATAGCCGGAAAGTAAGAAATTAATAAAGGTGAAAGTTTTATTTGTAGGTGACATAGTAGGAGAGGCTGGCAGAAAGGCATTGAAGGAAGGTCTTGGGCGTGTGGTCGAACGCTTTAAGATAGACTTCGTGATTGCCAATGGTGAGAATGCAGCCGGCGGTTTTGGTATAACCCAGAAAGTAGCTGAAGAGGTTTTTTCTCTCGGAGTCCATATCCTTACATCAGGAAACCACATCTGGGATAAAAAGGAGGTTCTTTCCTATATTGTAAGAGAAAACAGGCTATTAAGACCTGCTAATTATCCTCCAGATGTCCCTGGCTATGGGAGTCTTGTTCTTAATGCCTCCTCAGGAGAAAAGGTTGCTGTCCTCAATCTCTCAGGCAGGGTATTCATGAGCCAGATGGACTGCCCTTTTCAGGTTGCGAGGAGGGAGATACCAAAACTCAAAGCAGAGACCAATATAGTTATTGTTGATTTCCATGCCGAGGCTACCTCTGAAAAGGCTGCCTTTGGTTGGTTTTTAGACGGAGAGGTGAGCGCAGTCATAGGTACACATACTCATGTCCAGACCGCTGATGAGCAGATATTCCCAAAGGGTACTGCTTTTATAACGGATGTTGGCATGACCGGGCCTCTGAATTCAATAATAGGAATTAAAAAAGAGCAGATAATAAATAAATTTCTTACACAGATGCCTGCACGTTTTGAGATCGCCAAAGGCCCATCTATTCTTTCTGGCGTTGTTATAGAAATAGATTCAAAAACAGGAATGTCCACCGGGATTCAGCGATTACAGATAAGATATTCTTAGAAAGTTGCTGCTATTCAGTTGTGTCATCTTAACGACTCTAAGATTTCTCGCGGAGTTTACCCTGACACGAAGTGTCATTTCGAGAAATCTTAAGATTCCTCTGCCGAAGCCTCGGCATCGGAATGACAGGCGAAGGGTTCGGAATGACAGAAAAGAGACTTTTTCAGCAGCCTGTTAGAAAGTTAAGGGGGGAGCATTGAGCCTGTCGAAATTGTCCCCCCTTTTTAATTTAAATAATATTACTTTACAGCAGTCTTCAGGGCTTTGCCGGCTGTGAATTTCGGGGCTCTCGTAGCAGGAATCTTAATCTCAGCCCCTGTCCTTGGATTGCGGCCTTTTCTGGCTTTTCTTTTTACCGAAGAAAAAGTGCCAAATCCAACGAGGGTCACTTTATCGCCCTTTTTAAGGGCCTTTGTTACGCCCTCGACGATAGAGTCGATTGCCTTTGCTCCGGAAGCTTTGGATATTCCCGCATCCTTTGCCACCTTGTCGATGAGTTCGGCTTTTGTCATGACAGATCTCCTTTCTTTTCAGGATTATCAATGGATTCTACACAAGAAGATACCAGCATGTTTGATGTTTGTCAATAGTTTTGTTAAAAATATAAATGAAAAAATTGCGGAGGCAGAGTGTGTTCATGCAAAATCCTTGCTAAACGCATACGGTAAGAATTCTTTTATGGTAAATTTTTTGACACCCATTTCACTCTTAAGGTATATTTCAAGGTTTTTAGCAAAATCCCACAATAATTGTCTGCATGCACCGCATGGATAGCAATAATCTCTGTCATTAGCTACAATAGCCATAGCCTTAAAGGAACGCTCACCATTAGAGAGGGCATTGAGTATTGCGACCCGCTCTGCGCATACACTCAGAGCCAGCGAGGCATTTTCTATATTGCAGCCCGAATAAATTTTCCCGTTTTTTGCAATGATGGCTACCCCTACTTTAAACTTAGAGTAAGGGGCAATGGCATTCCCCATGGCCTTTTCTGCCATGCGAATGAGTCTCATGATCGTTTTGCTGTCCAAATTATTCCCAAATCCAGGCATAAAGGTTTTAATAAGCAGGACTGGATTTAAATTATCGTTGGTGCCCTGGTAATTTCAGTGTTACAACTTCACCTTTTGAACCAATTGGGCCCAAATCTTTACCATTGAAATAAAGCTTTACGCCTCCGGCATTTCCTATTTTAATTGAAAAACCTTCTATGGCCTCCCATTCAGCACTCTCGCCGGCCATGAGAATGACATCTGATGGCTTTTGCCCGTCCGGGCTTACTAATAGCCATGTATCTTCAATTGCCGTTATCTTAAGAGAAAGTTTGGCAGGAGGCTGCTTTGATTGTTCCTGTTCAGGCTGAATCAATTCTGGAGTTGTAGTTTCTATCCGGGGCTGCGCTGGCTGCTCAATAACAGGTGGAGGTGTTTCGTACTTGCTAATCTGCGTTGTGAAGAAGAAAAGCGATACGACGGCAATGGTTGAGATGATTAAAATTATTAAATATAGATGCCATGAGTGTGACAGGGGCTTTTTTTCATCCCGGGGTGGTTTTTCCTCTATCTCCATGGGTTTGGTCTCATCTGGTAAGAGACTCAGGATATAATCGCCATCGAGGCCGAGGAATCTGGAATAAAGCCGGAGGTAACCTTTAACAAAAACCTCACCAGGGATTTGTTCGTATTTTTCTTCCTCAAGAGCCCTCAGGTAGGCCTGACTTACTTTTAAATTTGCAGAAATCTCCTTTAAAGATAAAGACCTTTTTTCCCTCTCTGCCTTCAGGATTTTCCCTGGCGTATCCATTTCATTTCAGTATTTCTATATATTTTAATGCCTCTTTGCTTTTCTCCTGGATGCCGCTCTCTGCTACTTTTCTGAAATGTTCGATGGCTCTTTTTTTATCCCCTTCTCTGAGGTATGCATTGGCAAGTTCCCAGTGGGCTTCTATATAGTGCGGGTCTATTGTGACTGCTTTTGAGAACACTCCTATGGCATCTTTATTTTTGTCTAACTTTACATAAATAAGGCCGAGTACATAGAGAGGATAATGGAAATTCGGAGACCTTTTAAGCGCTTCTTTAGTGGATTCCATGGCTTTAAGATATTCCCCTTTTTTATAAAGGGCAAGACCCATATTGGAATAGGCAGTGTCTGGCGTTGCATAGAGGGGGTTTTTCAGGGCAAGCTGAAATGACTTTATTGCCTCGTCCCATTGTTCAAGCTTCGTATATGTGACACCGAGGTTGTTGTGTGCTTCTGAAAATTTGGAGTCAACCATTATAGCTTTCCTATAGGAAGAGATGGCGTCACTATATTTTTCGAGCTTTGTATAAATGAGGCCGAGGGCGTTGAGGGATTCTTTGTCTTCGGGGTTTAATGCTATGGACTTCTGAAACTCAACAAAGGCTTCCTGTATCCTGTCTTCTGTGAGATATGCGAGCCCTAACTTATAATGAACCTGAGCCATCTGTATCTTCTCTACACTCGGGGTTGTGACACATCCAGTAAACAGTAAACAGTAAACAGTAAACAGTAAACAGAGCATGAGAAGTTGAGAGGTTGAGAAGATAAGAAGTTGAGATTTCTTATCGTCCCATCTTCTTATCTTCGTATCTTCTATATTTTTCTTCTGCACTCTGTCTTCTGCACCCTGTATTCTGTGCATAACCTCCTCTACCCTGCTAAATTAACAGAAAATTCCCTGTAATGCAAGGCTTTGTACTCGTTCAATACATATGAGACAAAACACGAGAAGACAAAAATCGTTTAAAACTCAAGGGTTGATAATTATATGTCATTCCCGCGAAGGCGGGAATCCAGTCCTTTTAACCAATTTTTCAATATCTTTTTCTGGATTCCTGCTTCCGCAGGAATGACGCATTATTTC
>JACROP010000175.1 GCA_016214385.1 Nitrospirota bacterium | reverse complement strand
TTAAATTAGACCTCGTAACCGAAGAGGATGTGACATGGGCACTTGCATCCCAGTACTCTTATCCCTATATCAGGGGAGAAGATACCACTATTGCCAGAGAAGTAGTTGCAGTTCACCAGCCGTTCAGCTTACATGTTGAGTTATTCCGCTCCATAAGGAGCGGAATAATGCCTTCAGGAGCTGGAAGTGTCACAAAGACTATAGCAGTAATCAGCCCAAATGAAATGGAAGGCAAAACCTTTGTAGCATCCAACCTCGCTGCTGTTTTTGCCCAGCTCGGCTCAAAGACCATTCTAATAGACATTAATTTCAGGAGACCGAGGGTACATGACATTTTTTATGTAAAGAATAACTGCGGAATAAGTAGCCTTATCATAAAGAGAGCTACACTTGACCAGGCTGTCAAGTCTACAGCTATCTCTTCTCTGCATATATTGCCTGCGGGACCCACGCCTCCTAACCCTGTGGAACTACTTGGGTGGCAGGATACGAGGGAATTAATAAATTATATGAAGCAGGTGTATGATGTCATAATAATAGATACGCCAGCTTTTTTAAAGACTGCTGATGCCTCGGTAATGTCAACCATTTCTGACGGTGTCGTTATGGTTGCGTTAAAAGGATTCACCACCAGGAAGTCTTTCGGTATGGTTAAAAAACGGCTCGATAATGCAGGAGTCAGGATAATAGGCTCTTTGATAAATGAAATGAATGGAAGTAGGAGGAAAAAATGATCATGCCAGTTGTTATTATACTTGTAGTATGGATCATTTCATTACTTAATATAGCCAATATTACTCATAGTATGGATCCTATTAATTCTCTGTTACTTGCTGTAGCTGTTACAATTTTTTCTATACGATACAGCATAAGGCACAGGAACAATGGTAATAAGAAAAAGCCCTTATCTTTCTGACCGTAATTGCTGGCAGAGTAAATATCTCAGCAACCGTAACCATTTAATTTATCGGATGCGAAATCCTGTTCCGGCGCAATGAGGTTGCTTCAAGGCGTTGTCTACCCAGCAAAAATCCCTGTCGCTTATTCCCTTCTTGTAATAATATACATCCCTACTTTCTATAAACTATTCTCCTATGGATGGAAAGTGGCTGATTACAGCCACGGCCCTTTAATCCTCCTTGTATTCCTGTGGCTTATATGGAGGAAAAAGGGAGTTTTTTCTTCCAGCCCTTCTGATAACCGGGTCCACCCATTTGCGCTCTCGGTACTGCTAATTGGCCTCTTTCTTTATACAGTCGGCTCTATCCATAAAATCCTTATGGTAGAGACTTTTTCACTAATCCCCGTCCTTATCGGCACAACAGGTTTTCTTCTAGGCAGAGAGGCCTTAAGACAAGTTCTCTTCCCTGCTGTTTTTCTTATTTTCCTAATTCCTCCACCTCTTTTTTTCATTGATATGCTTACTTCACCTCTTAAAATGATAGTGGCCAGTGTTTCTGAACCCCTTTTGAGATTTGCAGGGTATCTTGTCAGCAGGAATGGGGTCATACTCTTCATAGGCGATTACTCTATTGTTGTTGGAGATGAATGCAGCGGCATCCGCTCACTCATCTCCCTTATGTCAGTGGGGGCTGTATATGCGTATCTCCAGAATGTCTCAAATCTAAAGAAATCTGTGTTGTTTCTCTCTATAATCCCGATTGCAATATGTGCAAATATATTCAGGCTCATGCTCCTTGCACTTATTACATATCATTTCGGGGAGGCAGCAGGGCAGGGTTTTTTTCATAACTTCTCAGGCATCCTCCTCTTTATCATCGCCTTGATAAGCCTTATTATTCTGGACGTCCTTATAGACAGGAGAAATCAAAATGACAGGAATGGCTAAGATAAAATTTTTCATGGTCATAACCTTCTTCATTATTGCTGCAGTTTTTTCCCTGTTTTATAAAGTGGATAGACTTGCACAGACAAGAACTGTAAACCTTACTGCCATACCCACAGAGATAGGCGAATGGCATATGCTGGACCAGCATACCGACGCCAGGGCATCTGAATCAGAGTTTCTGAACGATGTCTTATTCAGGACATATAAAAGACATGATGGGAAAACCATCTCCCTTGCCATTGCCTATGGAGCAGACCAGAGGCAGCACTTCAGCATACACGTTCCTGAGGGTTGTTACAGGGCAGCAGGTTTTGATGTCACATCTTTCGGTATTGCTAATATGGATACACCAGGCCTTGAGCTCAAGAAGTTGTTAGTTAAAGGCCAGGGGAGAACAGAGCCCATGCTATACTGGATTGTCCTGAATGGAAAAGTCGTCACAAACCACTTTGAACGCAAGATAAAACAGGTTTATTATAGTATTTTTGGTGCCCAATCAGACGGTGTGCTGGTGAGGGTTTCATCACTGTCTACGGATAAAGACTTTCAGCAGGACTACGAAATACAGAAGGCATTTATCGCTGTTCTGTATAAAACACTGAACCCTGAATTAAGGAGGTTACTCTTTGGAGACAAAATCGATGAACATAAGAAATTATAAAAAAATTACCACAAAGTTCACAGAGCTAAGAAAATATTTTTTATGTTTTTCTCTGTGTTCTCTGTGGCTGATTAAGTCTTTGTTCTTTTTTTTAGTTTTAACAGGCTGTGGCAGGGATGATATTGCCAAATCAAGCCAGGTCCTTGCAAAAGTTGACGATAAGGAGATAACCACCAGTTATTTTGAGAGGCAGATGGGAAATCTCCCTGAATCACTGAAAAAGCTTTCAATGGAAGGAGAAGGGAAGCGGGCTTTGTTGGAGGGATTGATTAACAGAGAGATCCTTTACAATGAGGCCGTCAGGAAGGGAATGAATAAAGATGCAGAAATACAAAGGAAGATGGAGGACATAAAGAAGGAGCTTATGATAAATGCCCTTCTCCAGAAGGAGGTCATAGATAAACTGAAGGTTGATGATAAAGAAGTCCAGGACTATTACAACAGCCACATGGCTGAGTTTAAAAACAGAGAGGAAATAAGAATCAGTCAGATTGTTGTTCGGGAAAAGAAAGATGCAGATGACATCCTGGAAAAACTAAAGGGGAAAAAGGACTTCGGAGAACTTGTTACCAGATATTCTATAGATAAACCAAGTGCTCTCAGAAATGGAGATGTGGGATTTTTCACATACAAACAGTTGCCTCCTGAAATAAGGGACAGTGTTTTTAGGATGAAAATCGGAGAGATAAGTGGAGCATATAAGATGCCTGGAGGATACGAGATATATAAGATTACCGATAGAAGAGTGGTTTCTTACTCCTTTGAACAGGCTAAAGATGCAATAAAGCTCCAGATATTGGATCAGAAATTCAGGGAATCCGTAAATGCCTGGCTTAATGATTTGAAAAAGGGTGTAAAAGTTCAGATAAATGAAAACCTTTTAAAATAAGTTCAAGGTTCTATGTTCAAGGTTAGAATCAACATAAAACATTGAACATAGAACATCGAACGTTGAACAGTTTTTAACGTAGAACATTGAACAATTATTGTTTCAAATGCCCTTCGGTTGCAGGGTTATGTAACTGAGAGGGCGGTAGCATGCCGTTTTGAAATGATTATAAATACGGAGGAAGAATGAATAAGGATAAAAGAGATTATCTTGTCGGTCTTAATCTTGATGAGAAGATTGAATATTCAAAAAAGGTTATAAGAGATAGTATTGAACGATTTGATTGCGATAAGATTGCCATTGCATGGACAGGTGGTAAGGATAGTACAACCCTGCTATGGCTGTTCAAGAATGTATGCAATGACCTTTCAATACCAATTCCCAGGTGCATGTTTATAGATGAGGGCGATGTGTTTGATGAGATCCTCGATCATGTAGGAAAGTTAAAGAAAGAATGGAATATTGATGTTGCCATAACTAAAAACACTGATGTAATTGCCAAGGTGAAAAAGCTCGGCGACATAGTAAAAGTTAAAGACCTTAATGAGAGAAACAGGCAGGAATTGAAAAATATAAACTTTGACAGTGATGAATTCCCGTTCGAGCCGGAATCATATGTTGGAAACCATCTGATGAAGACGGTTCCAATGAAGATGTTTATTGAGGACAACGGGATCGATGCCCTCGCAACTGCAATAAGATGGGATGAGCAGGATGCCAGAGTAGAAGAGGACTATTTCAGTCCGCGCAATAACCCTGAACATACGAGAATTCACCCCATATTACATTTTAAGGAACGTGATATCTGGGATAATATTCATAAGAATAAGATACCTTTCTGCAAACTTTACTATCAGGGGTACCGTTCTCTGGGTGCAAGGTGCTCAACTAAAAATTTCTCCGATATACCTGCATGGGAACAGGATCTCGAAAGTACAACCGAGCGTGGCGGCAGGGGACAGGATAAAGAAGCAATAATGGGGCAGTTGAGAGAGCTGGGGTATATGTAAATAGGGACAAGGGATAAGGGACAAGGGATAAGGGACAAGGGATGAGGGATAAGAGACAAGGGATAAGGGACATGGGACGAGGTTATGAAGGGGCATCATAAATTAAGAATCTGGAATCAGAGTATTCAAATGGTGACAAAGGTATATAAATTGACCGAGTCATTTCCAAATCATGAGCTTTATGGCTTAACATCGCAGATTCGTAAAAGTGCAGTATCAATCCCAAGCAATATAGCAGAAGGTGCAGCAAGAAATAGCACGAAGGAATACATCAATTTTCTCTCGATTGCTCAGGGATCATGCAGCGAATTAGAAACACAACTAATTATAGCTAAAAACCTGGGATATGGAGGATTAAATAGTAATTCTTCTAATAACATTGAGCCAATTTTGGAAGAACTCAATGAAATATCAATGATGATAACTGGTCTAAAAAAATCATTGAACAGGAAGAGTCGAGAAGCAAGGAGGAGATTATGAGTCCATTCTCAAAACTTATCCCTCGTCCCTCCTCTCTTGTCTCTCGTCTCTTGTCCCTCGTCCCTCGTCCCTCGTCCCTTCCTAAAGTGGTAATCATCGGACTTGACGGAGTTCCTTATTCTCTCCTGAAGAACTATTCAGAAGAGGACATAATGCCGAAATTTAAATCCATGATAGCAGAAGGCTCTTTCCATAGGATGGAGACATCCCTCCCTGAGGTATCTTCTGTTGCATGGACATCATTTATGACAGGCAAAAATCCAGGTGAGCATGGAATCTTTGGCTTTATGGAACTCAAAGATGGCACTTATGATATGTCTTTCCCTAATTTTATGGATATAAAGACACCGACCTTTTTGGAAGGCTCTGGATTGATATCAGTTATAATCAATAGCCCCCAGACATATCCTGCAAGG
>JACROP010000174.1 GCA_016214385.1 Nitrospirota bacterium | reverse complement strand
TGAAGATAATCCTCTTTATATGCAGTAGGAGTCTTCTCATCTATGATGGTTTTGTAGCCAAACATAACATCATCTGCTGTGAATTCAACGCCGTCAGTCCACCTTACCCCTTTTCTCAGGTGGAATGTAATAACCAGGCCATCCTTTGATATATCCCACGACTCTGCGAGGTCACCTATAATGCTCAAATCTGTATGATACTTTACCAAACCGTTAAATACCAATCCTGCGACTTCATGGGATGCGCTGTCGCCTGCAAGCATGGGGATTAATATGCTCGGCTCTCCTATAGAGCCCTCAACAATAGTATCGCCGTAGGCAGGTTCAAAAACTACATCTTCCATGGCTGCCCCTCGATTGGAGACCTTTTTGTCTTCGCAGCCAAAAAGGGTGATAGTGCATAACAGATAAAGGATGAGAAATACTGTCCTATTCATTGTTAGTTAAGCATAACCCAACCAATTTCATTTTTCAATTCTCCCCTTTGACTTTAAATGGAATTTATTGATAAAGTTCCTCTATTATGAGCAAAGGTTTTGTATTACTTATATCCTCTATACCGCTTGAATCTGAGAAGATAAGAGTCGGTTTAAAGAGAGTTACTACCTTCAAACACGGTGATAAGTCCGTATATAAAGGTAAACTTTCTGGCCGTAACGTCCTACTTATAAATTCAGGCATTGGAAAGATAAATGCAGGCCATGCAGCCACTGCCATGATTGAAAATTACCCTGTAAGCTCTGTCATCAGCTTTGGTGTAGGCGGCGCCTATCCTTCATCCGGCCTCGGGATAGGGGATATTGCAGTAGCCTCAAAAGAGATTTATGGAGACGAAGGCGTGATAACATCAAAAGGCTGGTCAGATGTGAAGGAGATAGGTATCCCCCTGGTTCAAAAAGGCAGGAAAAAATATTTCAACGAATTCCCTCTCGACAAAAAGTTAGTTGAAAAGGCTGTTAAGTCTTTTAATCTCGTCACTCGCCACTCGTCTCTCGTCACTAATGTGAAATCAGGCCCTTTTGTCACTGTCTCAACTGTCAGCGGCAGTGCATCGAGGGCCAGAGAAATGCAAGAGCGGTTCAATGCAATCTGTGAAAACATGGAAGGGGCTGCGGTCGCTCATGTGTGTGCTATGTATGGGATTCCAATGATCGAGATAAGAGGTATAAGCAACATTGCCGGAAATCGGGACAGGGAAAAGTGGGACATGAAGCTTGCTGCTGAAAACTGCCAGAGGGTAGTTCTGGAGTTTCTAAAAAAAATGTGAAAACCCTCACCCTCGGCTACTCTCCATGTCCAAATGATACCTTCATTTTTTACGCACTCGTACATGGAAAGATAGATGCAGGTGATTTGCGATTTAAGGAAATCCTTGAGGACGTTGAGGCATTGAATCAGATGGCTATCAATGCATCGCTCGATATCACAAAGGTCTCCTATCACGCCTTTGATTATCTCAGGAAAAACTATTGCCTGCTTCGTTCAGGGAGTGCCATGGGAAAGGGCTGCGGGCCACTGATTGTTGCGAGGGAGGATTGTGAAATAAAAGACCTGAAGGGCAAAAAGATTGCGATACCAGGCAGGCTCACCACAGCATATCTGCTCTTACAACTATACGATGCATCCTTAATTATAGAGGAGGATATCAAAGTCATGCCATTTTACAAGATTATGGATGCAGTAAAAAATGGGGAAGTAGATGCAGGGCTGATAATCCATGAAAGCAGGTTTACATATCCTGCCTATGGGTTGAAAAAAGTAATAGACCTCGGTGAGTGGTGGGAAAAAGAGACAGGACTGCCTCTTCCACTTGGCGGAGTTATTGCAAAGCGTTCCCTCGGCAATGATCTAATCAGGAAAATTGAGGGGCTTTTGAGAGAGAGTGTTAAGTATGCCATGAGCTACAGGAATGAGCCCATGACTTACATCAAGATGCACTCTCAGGAATTATCTGCCGATGTAATTGAAAAACACATAAACTTATATGTAAATGACTATTCTATTGATATCGGCGAGGACGGGATGCGGGCTGTTGAGGAATTATTCAGGAGGGCAGAGGAGAGGGGAATAATTAATTTGTAAACCACTTATGCTAAGATAGTCTACAATGCGGAGAGTGGTTATTACAGGGATGGGTGTTGTTACTCCCCTGGGGAATGATTTAAAAAAAACATGGGCGGCCCTGAAAATGGGGCAATCAGGTATAGGCTCTATAACAAAATTCGATGCCTCAGGGCTTCCAGTCAGAATTGCAGGTGAATTAAAGGACTTTTCTCCTGAAGCCTATATCCCCAGAAAAGACATCCTAAGACTTGACCCATTCATACATTATGCAATTGCAGCAGCAATAATGGCTGTTGAAGACGCAGGGCTGTTATTAGTTCGGAGTTCAGAGATAAAAAATAAAGACTCGTCACTCGTCACTCGTCACTCGTCACTCGATTCAGCAGGTGTAATCATTGGCTCAAGCAGGGGAGGGATAATAAGCATGGAGAAGGCATTGGGAGAGAATATCTTAAAGGGAAAACCCTTTTCAGCATACCTGATGGCATCAAGTACAATAAATATGGCATCTTCCTGCATATCAATGCGATTCGGCCTGAAAGGCCCTGCCCTCGCTATATCCACCGCCTGTGCCTCAGGGGCCAATGCCATTGGCGAGGCAGCAAGACTCATTCGCAGTGGGGAGATGGATATAGCATTTGCTGGAGGAGCAGAGGCGCCTCTTTGCAGGCTGGCTGTCGGTGGTTATGGAGCCTCGGGTGCCCTTTCAACAAGAAACAATGAGCCTGAACAGGCAAGCAGACCATTTGATATAAGGAGAGACGGGTTTGTGATTGCAGAGGGCGCAGGAGTCCTTATCCTTGAAGAATTACAACATGCACTGAGACGCGGGGCAAAAATATATGCGGAGCTTTCAGGCTATGGCATAAGCTCTGACGCCTTTCACCAGACAAGGCCGGATCCACAGGGTGAAGGGCTTGCAATTAAAAAAGCCCTTCAGGACGCAGGGGTTTCAATAAACGATGTAGATTACATCAATGCGCATGGTACATCCACGCCAATAGGTGACAGGGTTGAGACAGAGGCCATTAAAGAAGTTTTTGGAGACAGGGCTTACAACATCCCTGTAAGCTCCACCAAGTCCATGCTCGGCCACATGCTCGGCGGAGCTGGTGCTGTAGAGGCTGCCATAACCGCTATGTCAATAAGCTCTGGCATTATACTCCCTACTATTAATATGGAATATCCTGACCCTGACTGTGACCTCGACTATGTCTGCAGGACAAGAAATAAAGAGATAAATACTGCCATATCAAATTCTTTTGGCTTTGGCGGAGTCAACGCTGTGCTTGTGCTAAGAAAATTTAATCTCAAATAATGCAATTTAACCACAGAGGACACAGAATCAAATTGTATCTAAGGCGGGTTTTTGATATTCTTGATATGAAGCCGTTGCCAAACAATCATTTTCATTTTCGTTCGACAATGATAAAGGGTTTATATGCAGGCCTTAGATGAAATAAAAGAAATAGAGTGGATTTACCTTTTAAAGAAGAAAATTCTTATAGTTGTTGTAGGTGGATAGAGCAGGAAAGATAAGTAGAGTTAAATCGGATATATGATTAACCTGGAAGACAAACGTAATTTCTGGTTGGGAGTATTTGTGGGATGCCTCATATTTGCAGGTATAACATTTATGTTTAATTTGCCCTCAAAAATCAAGCAGGGTGAAAACGGTCAAGCGGCCATTGCAATGCTGGATGCCATGAGGCGCCCCTTCCTTGAGATCAAAGGGGCAGAGAGCCGCCTGCTTAAGAGTGGTGATATAAAATCTGCTTACAGTGATTTCTCAAAGGCAGTTGAATCAGCAGATTCCCTGCTCTCCCGCTACAAAGAATTGGCACAATACAACCCTGATTTATTCAGAAATGTCAACGAGCTATCAAAGGCATACGAAAAATGGGTGACCACAGAACGGTATCTATTCGACTATTATCATGCCATCTCCCTTGATGACCTGGGCATAGCCAATTCCGTCTTTTTGATCACCATGAACCAGTTGGGAGAAGGAGAAATTCCGATTCACCAGGATATTTCGATCGGACGCAAAGCCAACCGTGTGCTTATGATATTATCGGGGCTGTTGTTTTTATACCTGATTGGCCTTGTATTATTGCAACAACGAGCAAGGGCGCGCACGTTACAGGCGCTACTCTACGACCGTTCTTCTGCCCTGGAATTGGCAGAGAAAACAACGACAGAGCTTGAGAGATTCGGTTTCAGACTGCATAAACTCTACGAGATAAGCTTTGCCACAGTGACCAGTGCAAAGGAATTTGCAAGGCAGATTCTTAATGGGATTGCAGAGATGCTCGATGTGGATATGGCTACGGTTGAAATAGCCAGCGAGGGTGAATGGGTGACGTACGCGGTCACAGACCGTAAAGGCATTGGCATTAAAGAGGGGACGAGATTTCCCCTTAACGAGGTCTATTGTGGAATTATAAATGAGACAAAACGGCCACTAATTATTAATGATGCTACTACATCAGAAGAGTTTAGAAACCATCCTGGTTTGCTTAAAAACAGAGTAGTCTCCTATCTCGGCGTGCCTGTCTTTATTGGAGAGAAGCTATTCGGCGTCCTGTGTACATGCAGCAGGTCTCCCCATTATTACACAGAGTACGACCGTATTCTGCATCAGCTCCTCAGCAAACGCCTGGAATTTGAATTTATCAAAGAAAAATATGAGGATGAAATCAGGGCTGCTATGAGGCAGGCAGAGGCAGCCAATCAGGCAAAATCCGAATTCCTTGCAAACATGTCACATGAGCTTAGAACGCCCTTGAATACCGTAATAGGGTTTTCAGAGGCCCTGGTAGATGGAATTTACGGAGAGATAAATAAGAAACACAAGGAATATATAACTGATATTCTCGATAGTGGAAGACATCTGCTGTCCCTGATAAG
>JACROP010000173.1 GCA_016214385.1 Nitrospirota bacterium | reverse complement strand
GCGATTATGCTTTCTTTATGCTAAAATGTATTAAAAAGTTAGTGGAGGACGGACCATGAAGAAAAAAACAACTTTTGTCCTCGATGAGGGGATAATAGAGCAAGCAAAAGAAATTGTTGAAAATGGAACATTTAAGTCTATGAACGCATTTGTTGAGACTGCAATAAAGGACGAGTTGGTTAGTATTAACAAAGAGCGCATAAAGGCAGCTATCAGGGATGCAGCTAAAGATCCCCTTTTTCTTGCGGATATTAGAGAGATAGAAAAAGATTTTGAACATGTTGATTTCGAAGAAGTGAAAAAATGAATTATAAATGGGGAATCTTTATCGCAGACCTTAATCCTGTTCAGGGCTCGGAACAGAAAGGGACAAGACCCGTTATAGTTGTCAGCGATGAAGATTTTAATAGACTTATGCCTGTAGTAACTATTTTGCCTATAACCTCATTAAAGGAAGGCAGGCGGGTTTATCCCAATGAAGTTTTACTAAAACAAGGGATTGGAGGTCTTGCTCAGGATTCTATTATCCTTGCACATCAAATAAGAACAATCTCAAAACAGAGGCTGAAAGATTCTGTTTGGTTTATTAATAACCACAACATTCTGGATGCAATAAATAACGCACTGAAAGTGCACTTGAATTTATGAGAGACGAAAGACGGCCGATATGGAAGATTCATTGATTGACCAGAAAGCGGATAAAGAGCAGTTTAAAGGGGTGAGGAAGGAAAGGTAAAATGACCGATATGCCAAAATATAATCCTGAAACTGTGAAAACAGTCTTGCAGGTTCTTCAGAGGGAATTTGAAGGCGAATCAGAAAGAAATAGCTTTATTACATCAAAAGTTCAGATGATGTTAACGGTCGCTGGTATTTTATTAACTTCCATAATTTTCCTTCTCAAAACAATATTTGAGCAGAAATGGTATATAAATTTAAACGCCCCCCTCTTAATATTAGCAATGCTCATAATTATTATAGCTATAGTTCTTTTTTTGAATGTAATACGAATAAAAACATTTCAAAGAATAGATTACGAAAAGCTTGTTTTTAATAAAGAGTTAGAAAAAGATTCGATAGATGTAGAGAGCAGACTAATCGCCACTTATGATGAAACTCTAAAGAAGAACATACCAATTGTTGACAATATGGCAACTGTTTTTCAACGAGGAACCATATTAATTATGATCTCAATTTCGATGACTTATACTGTTTTACTGACTATTTTAAATATTGTCATTAAAAATTTCATAGGAGGTAATATATGAGCAAAACAAACCAAGGAGTAAGTAGTTCTCAACAAAATTCTGGCAATAGTAACCAAAGCAATCAGGGCAAACCTCAGAGCTACGGAACTGTGCCATCTCAAAGAGGGGCAAATCAATCTAATCATAAAACTAAAAAATCAAATATGAGGAGTCAGATAAGCGATAAAAAGCAAGAAACAAAACAGCCGACAAAATCAGAGTCGGCAAAACCAAAACCTTATCCTTTAAGAGCGATAGATTACGCTGAAAACCTAAAAGATATAATCACGATAGAACAGCCAGTCGAAGATGATAAATAACAAGGTTTTATATCAGCTAAAAGGCAGATTTTTGAAAAGGATAAATTTATGAAGACTGCAACACTGACTGAGATAACGGATAGCAGTACCGATTCAACATTCGAGCGTGACCGCTTAGAGGCAAAATATTCCAGATACTTTGAAAATCGTCTGGATTATAGGCAACTTGTAACATATGTCCCAAATAAAAACCTTCCTGTTTATAACTGGTTTAAATACAAGGAAGGATTTTCGAGGCAGCTTGTTTATAGCATACTGAAGGAATGGCAAATAAATAAAAACGATATCGTTTTCGACCCTTTTGCAGGCTGTGGAACTACATTACTTGCTTGCAAGGAATTCGGATATAAGGCAGTTGGGCTTGATATATTGCCAGTAGCAATTTTTGTTGCAAGAGTAAAGCTACAGGATTGGCCTGACCTTAAGGTTTTAGAAAAAGCAGTTCAATCACTCATGAAGGAGAAATTTCGTAAGCCTAAACTTTTTTTCCCTGAAGTATCTATTATCGATAAGGCATTTCCAAAACATACGCAAGAAGAAATACTCTTTTATAAGGAGTGCATTCTTAAATTTAAGAAGCCTGTTCAGGACTTCCTTATGCTTGGACTCATTAGTATTCTTGAGAACGTTAGCTATACCTCCAAAGACGGTCAGTTCCTAAGAATAGTTGATAGGGTCATCATTTCTGTAAAAGAAGCTCTCGGAAGACAACTTACAAACATGATTGATGATTTACACATACAACAAAACGCACTTTTTAAAGAAGGCAAGGCTAAGGTCGAAATTTTAAAAGGAGACGCAAGAGAATCTGATCTTCCAGAAAAATATTGGGAAAAGATAGGTGCAGTTATTACATCACCCCCCTATTTGAACAGATATGACTATTCCAGAACCTACGCGCTCGAACTCTGCACTTTAAATTCAAGTAACCTTAGCGAAGTCAGACATAGTTTATTGAGGTCTCATATTGAATCAAAAATACATAATGGGAAAGAACTCTCCATTCCAGCAATAGATGAGATATTAAGAAATCTCAATGAAAAAGATTTGAACAATGAGAGAATTCCAATAATGATAAAAGGATATTTCGAGGATATGAACCTTGTTATAAAACAAGTTTCACGTTATCTCAAGCCTGGAGGCATTGTAGCCCTTGTTGTGGCTAATGCTCGCTTTGAGGGAGAGATGATCCCTACAGATATTATCCTTTCTGAACTTGCAGAATTGAATGGCTTAAAAACAGAAAAGATATGGATAACACGTTACAAAGGCAATAGTTCGCAACAGATGGCCCGTTATGGGCGAATTCCAGTACGAGAAACAATAGTATTCTGGAGGAAGCCTCTATGAAAAGAACAGACTCAAGTCTCAATGAAGCGCTTATAAAATCATATGTTGCTAGAGCAAAGCTTTTTTATTCGGTTTTGAAAAGTAAAAACATTGAAAAACTATTTACACGCGTTGAGAAATGTGCAATAAAAGATATCACATGGAATATTGAAAAATTGGGTATTTCTAAAGAGGCTTTTATTGTTACTAAGACGGCTTCTATCCCTCCTTACATGATTTTTTGTCATCCAGAGATTTTAAATAAATGTCCAAATCTTGTCGAATATTATAGAAGTTTAACTGCTTTATCACAGAAAGGTCTAAGTCAAATTCTATCCGGCAGATTGCCAAAAGCCCGTAAAGGAGATAATAAAGAACGCTTTCAATTAATTGCTGAGACCTTAAACAAAGTTATTTCAAGTGTCATTATTGATACCGAAGGTTTCTCTTTTTCTCTTGCAAAAAATGCGTTAATAGCAGAAATAGGTTCAGAGATACAAGGCACTTGGGTAAATATTATTGGGCAGGGAGCAGCAAAGGCTGTTGAAGAAATAATACAAGAATATGCTCAAGAGAAGGAGTTCGTTTCATCAACTGAGAAAAAAGATATAACCGTAAAAGGCAAAAAACAAAAACAGATTCATCTTATCTTGAATAATAATTGGCGCATTATTTTCTCAAGCGAACCCGACATTTCAATCAGAGACAATAGAGATAAGTTAAAGGTTGCTATTGAAATAAAAGGCAGCATGGATAAAGCTGGCGCTCAGACTCGCTTAGGCGAGGCCAAGAAATCATTTGCAAAAGCCAAGTCTGAAAATGCGCATTGCTTAACTATTTATTTAGCAAGTTGCTTTACTGAAGCTGTTTTATCCCAATTAAAAACAGATCGAGAAATCGATACGTACTTCAACTTAATTGACATCCTTGCAGACGAAAAGAAAAAACAAGAGTTTTTAGAAGAATTATTTCATTACCAAATACGAATAGAATAAAAAGGGGAGTCGATATGGAAAAAGTAAAATCTTCTAATGTCATTACCTACCAATTACCTCAGCCTTATGATGCAAAGTTTTTAATTGTGGCAGCGGAAGGCGGCAAGGTTGTCGAAATCAATCATTTTGGTTCTTTCAAAGACGCCAAGCAGGTCTTTGATGAGATTGCAAGTGATCATAGATTAGAGCCTGAGACTGTAAATAAGTCCGGCTACTATGATGTCTCTATATGGCGATGGACAGAAAACAGATATGTAAGGTTGAGTTATACAGATAGACTGAGGTGAATTATATGGAGTGCACATGGTGTTTTAAAGAGTTTGAAGAATATGAGCAGGCTTATGCCATCTAAAACCACCATAATCATCGGCGATAGCCGGGGGATGAAAGAGATTAAAGATAGAAGGAGAAAATAATATGCAAGCCTTAGCAAATGACTATTATCCTATTTCAATCGAAGAGATAAGACAAAAAATTTCTAAAAGAAATGGGAATGGCAAAAGAAACAATCAGCAAAATCAGCCATTTTTATTTAATGGATATGAAGAATTAGAAAACGTTAAAGAGATAATTAATGACTTCGGAGAGAAGATAACTCGTGTTGATGGCGATATCCCGATAGATTTGCCAACAGGAAATGGTGATAGATTTTTATTTATCAGCTACGATCAAAGTATTTATACACATGGTTTCCATAAATATCCGGCAAAATTTTTTCCTGAACTTCCAAGATGGCTTATCAGACGTTATTCAAATGAAGGAGATAGAGTGCTTGACCCATTTTCTGGGAGTGGAACTACAAATGTTGAAGCCTTGTTATTAAACAGGCATTCTGTAGGGGTCGATGTTGATCCATTTTCATGTTTTCTTTCCAAAGTTAAGACAACACCTTTAGACGCTGACGAACTTAAATATTCACAAAACGCGCTTTTAAAGTCAGTAATTAAATATCATCCAACAAAAGTAAAGGCGGTTGACATTCCTGATTTTCAATATAGAGATAACTGGTTCAATAAGGAAATAGTTTTGGAGTTAGCATATCTCAAAAAAATAATTAATTCTTTAGAAGTAAGCATTGATGTGCAAAACTTTTTAAAAATCTGTTTTTCGTCAATTATTAGATCGGTTTCAAATGCCGACGATAATTGTACAAGGACTGTGATAAGAAAAAAATTAAATAAAAAAGTCTATCCTGCTTATGCACTTAAAAAGTTTGTTGAGCGTGTATTGGTCAATGTGCCTAAAATGATTGAGTTTTCACTAGTGTGTCCAAAAAATATAAAAGTAGATTTTCCGATTAATAATGATGCAAGGAATATTAGAAATTCTGGTCATTTTTTTGATTTAGCTTTAACATCCCCTCCTTATGCTAATGCTGTAGATTATCCTAGAACACATCAATTGGAAATTTACTGGTTGGGACTTGCAACTGGTTCACTAACCCCCTTAAAGAAAAATCATGTAGGGACAGAAAGCGTATCTTCTCGAGACTACAAAAAACTTTGCTTGACTGGAATAAACAGCGCAGATAAAATAATCACTAAGATATTCAAGAAAGATCAGAGACGAGCTTATATTGCTTTCAAATATTTAAAAGATATGGAACTTAATTTGAAAGAAGTCTATAAAGTGCTACGAAGAAGTGGACGATATATAATCGTAGTTGGCAACAATAAAATAAGAAATGAACTGTTTGAGACATGGAAATATTTAATGCCAATGTCAGAAAGAATCGGGTTTAATGTAGAGAATTATTTCGGTTCAGAGATCATAAAACATGTTATAAAAGTTCCTCGTGAGGAAAGAATAAATACTGACTGGATAATTATACTTAGAAAATAAAATATAGGAGAGCACACATTGGAGAATAGGGAAGACTTAGGGAGGCAAGCATCAGTAGAAGGTTTTGCAAATGAACATATAGTCGTTGGGATTCTAATGAAAAAATATCAAAATGTTTCTCTCGTTGATCTTCCATTATCACCTTATGATATTGTCATTGTTTTCAAAGAAAAGGACGGAACAGAAAATATTATTCGCGCCCAAGTTAAAACCGCAACTAAAAATATTAAGTTTACGGGTGGCACAAGAGGCGGCGTAGATAGATACTATAAGTCTGGCGTGAAGGAATATACGCAATCACCAAAAACCTCAGATGTAATTATCGGCGTACATTCAATCGGCAAAGATTCCTTCGAACTGTTTTTTGTCCCAACAATTGTAGTTGAGCGCTTATCACAAAAGAGTATTTCACTAAATAGAATCAGAGCCCTGAAAAATAACTATGACATATTGGAAAACTGTAAAAACAAGGATTACGCAATTAATAAGTGTAAAGAATATGGAATTATCTAATTTCTATGCTAAATTGTGATAACGAATTATTGATGAGATAGTGAAAGGGCAAGATTAAAGAAGCAAGGATTTTAGTATCAATATTTAAGAGAATATATGCAACGCCCTCATTTAAAAATATAAATAATGCTCGGTTTCCCGACCTGTCGGGACAGAACGGACGCAAGCCCTGAGCGAAGCGAAGGGCAAAGCCGTCAGGTGGGGTTCATTTCCTTAAATTTTTTTCTTACATTTGTGAATTGTGTTCGGCAGAATTATCGGGATACAGTTTGAGCTTGCCTGAAAAGCGCCACCAGAGTTAAGAGTTAAGAGAATGCATTTCAATTGCCGGGAAAAAATAAGATATTTCAAAAGATGCTGACTCCAGAGAATCAGAGCCATGGACTATATTACGCTCTATGTCCGATGCAAAATCTGCCCTGATAGTTCCAGGCAGTGCTTCCCTGGGATTGGTTGCGCCCATTATATATCTTACCTTTGAGATGGCATCTTGCCCCTCTAAGACCATAATCACAACAGGTCCAGACGACATAAAATCTGTGAGGCTTTCATAAAAGGGCCTGGCCTTGTGGACAATGTAAAAACCCTTTGCTCCATCTTTGCTAAGCCTTATCATTTTAAGGGCAATAACTCTCAAACCCTGTGCCTCGAATCTCTTTATGACTTCTCCGATAAGGTTTTTCTCTACACCGTCTGGCTTCACAATTGATAAGGTTCTCTCCATTTTTCCTCCGCTCCTGAAATAAATTGAAGCTCCCCGCAGTCCCGAAACTTCGGGATGGGGAATGCGCTCGCTATGCATTTTCAGGACAAGTTTATAATTTAAGTTCCTGGATTAAGGATTTCACAGAATCGGCTGATTTGTTGAATGCCTCTTTTTCTTCTGGCGTAAGCTGTAACTCTATTATTTCTTCAACGCCTCTTGAGCCAAGCCTTACAGGCACACCCATATATACATCTTTTATTCCATACTGGCCATCGAGATATGCAGAACATGGAAGCACCCTCCCGTCATCATTAATGATAGCCTCAATCATCTCTACTGTTGAGGCAGCAGGTGCGTAAAAGGCACTCCCTGTTTTAAGCATCCCTACTATCTCTGCCCCGGCATCTCTTGTCCTATCAATCAGTCTATCAATTTTATCGCCAGGCAGAAGTTCTGTCAGAGGCACACCGTTTACAGTTGTGAGTCGCGGCAAGGGCACCATCTGGTCGCCATGGCCTCCGAGGACAATGGCATGAACATCTTCTGGAGAAACATTACGCTCAATTGCAATAAAAGCCCTAAGCCTCGTTGTATCTAAGACCCCACCCATGCCCACTACCTTTTGATGCGAAAACCCGCTTACCTTAAGAGTAAGATATGCCATCACATCCATCGGGTTTGTGACAACAATCACAATGGCCTGAGGAGAGCTGACAATATTTTCAGCTATCTCCCTGACAACCCTCGCATTGGCCTGAAGCAGGTCGTCCCTGCTCATGTCTGGCTTTCTGGCAAAGCCAGCCGTAATTACAACGATATCAGAATTAACAGATTCGATATATCCATTTGAGCCTGTGACCCTCGAAGAAGAACCCCAGAGGGGACATGCCTCCTGGATATCGAGGGCCTTTCCCTGTGGAATTCCTTCTGCAATATCAATAAGCACAATGTCGGCAAGCCCCCGTTCTGCTACAAGCTGGGCAGTGGTGGCTCCAACATTGCCAGCACCAACGATAGTAACCTTCTTGCGCAAAATTTCACCTCCTGATTTACCCGAAGAATACATTTAACCACATCGTTCACAGAGCTATAATTTGGAGCAATGGAGTGCTGGAGGATTTGATTGGAGTATTGGAGTAATGGAGTAATGTATTCTTTTTTCCCAATACTCCAACACTCCATTACTCCATTTTTCTTTACCATTTTCTCGTGAACTCTATGCCTCTGTGGTTTTCTTAATACATTATTTAGGTTTATGGGTAGCTATTATAGCCAAGGCAAAGAATATTGACAAGGGGCCGAATTGCCTCATCAAAAATCTACTCCAAATAGTCTAAAAAAGCACTGCTTGACAAGTATCAATCAAACCCAATATAATGTAACTGAAATTAAAAAACAATTACATTGGAGCGATAATGGAATTACATAGCTTTAACCTCTGGTGGAAGGATGGAAAGGTCCCTTCGGAATTTCTCGGGAGGAAAAGGAAGGTATTCGGTGAAATCGTTAAGTATATAGACAAGCGGCAGATTGTTCTGTTCACCGGCTTAAGAAGGGTTGGAAAAACGACCCTCATATACCAGATCATAGATGAACTTCTCAGGAAGGGTGTGAACCCGTACAACATTTTATATTTCTCATTCGACGAGATGAGGTATGACCTGGAAGAAATCATTAAACAATATGAGACAGACGCACTCAGGAAGGATATCTCTAAGGAGAAGGTATTTATATTCTTAGATGAGGTACAGAAGCTCAATGGCTGGCCTTCAAAAGTGAAACTCCTCTATGATTCAAACCCGAAGCTTAAGATATTCCTTACTGGCTCAGCACAGATAACAATGTGGAGGAGCATAAGGGAGAGTCTTGCAGGAAGGTTCTTTGACTTTCAGATCAGACCACTGGATTTTGACGAGTATCTTGATTTCACGGGAATAAAGATAGACAAAAATAGAGAGAAGATATTCGAGAGGGATTTGAGAAGACATATGGCAGGCTTTCTTAAGACAGGCGGTTTTATCGAGGCATTGGATCTCGATGAGCATATGCTCAGGAAATATCTTAAAGAGAGTCTTCTTGAAAGGGTTATTTTTGTTGACATACCGCAGACATTCAGGCTTGACCTGCCGGAGCTTCTTATGAAGATATTAAATATCACTGCTTCAAGACCCGGCTTTTATCTCGACTATAAGAACCTGAGCAATGACCTTAAAATTGACCACAGGACGATAGCCAACTATGTCTCGTATCTTGAGTATGCATTGTTCCTGCAGAAGCTCTATAACTATTCGCGTAACCTCCTCACAAGTGAAAAGAAGGTGAAGAAACTCTATCTCAGCAATACAGCCTTCACATTGGCCCTGAACCCTCAGGCTGACTTGTCTGCCGTCCTTGAGCAGTTTTTTATAAACAGCCTTGATGCAAGGTTTTTCCTCAAGACACCTCAGAAAGAGGAGATCGACATAATCCATGCGCAGGACAGCCATGTGCTTCCTGTTGAAGTAAAGATAAGGGAGAAAATAGGCAGGGACGATGTAAAGACCCTTTTCAGATTCCTTGAGAAGAATAACTTAAAGAAGGCATTGCTCGTCACCCTTAACACTGAGACAAAATTCCAGAAGGATAAACTCATAGTAGAGGCTATACCTTACTGGAGGTATTGGAGCATTAAATCAAGAATAAGCTGAGATTAGGGAGGCAGAAGAAAATTTCCTTTTAGATTTTTGTTACTCTTATTTTCTCGACTTTTTTGCCGTCCATCTCAAGGACGAGGAATTTTATGCCGTGGTATCGAAGCTGTTCGCCAACCTTCGGGAGGTGACCAAAGAGACCAAAGAGAAGACCTCCTACGGTGTGAAACTCCTCGCTCTTGAGGTCAACACCAACAAGTTCATTGACCTCATCAATGCCTGTAGAGCCTGATACAATGAAAGTTTTTTCGTCTATAACCTCTACTTCTTTTTCAGCCTCAATGGCCTCGAATTCGTCCTGAAGGCCACCAACTATCTCCTCCATTAAATCCTCAAGGGTTATAAGGCCAGCAGTGCCTCCATATTCATCCATAATAATTGCAATCTGGAGTTTCTTTTTCTGCATCTCATCTAATAGCTCAGTTACCATTTTACTTTCAGGTATATAGTAAGCCTCTCTTATGAAGCTGCTTATAGACGTATCCGGCTCGACTTTCTCTTCAGCCATTTTTATCAATATATCTTTGACATATAGCATCCCTGTGATATTGTCCACCGTATCTTTAATTACAGGATAGCGGGAGTAGCCTTCTTTTGATACAAGGCTGAGGGCATCAGCCACAGTAGCATCTTCCGGAATAGCCACTATCTCGGTTCTCGGGACCATTGCCTCTGAGACCATTTTATCCCCGAACTCAAAGACCCTGTGTAGCATCTCCTTTTTCTCTTCCTCAAGTGCACCTTCTTCCTTGCCGATACTGATCATGGTTTTTATGTCTTCTTCTGTAATAAAAGGGACGATGGGTTTTTCCTCTCCTCCAAAGAGTTTGATAATCCAGTTTGATGATTTAGTAAAAATCCAGACCAGTGGAGAAATCAATCTTATATATATCTCGATTGGTTTTGATAAAAATAGGGAGACCCTTTCGGAATGCGTAACTGCAAATGTTTTAGGCGCAAGTTCGCCAAAAACTACTGTGAGAAAGGTCATGACTACTGTTGCGATGACAATGCCATCCTTTCCAAACCAACTCATGGCCAGAGCAGTGCCTAAGGCTGTTGCAAGCACAGTGAATAGATTTCCAGAGAGTATCACCGCACTGAAAAAGCGGTCATGCTGTTCAAGAATCCTCTGAACTGCCTTTGCCTTGCTGTCTCCCTTTTCGATTAGATTTCTTATCCTGATTTTGTTGACAGCAATGAAGGAGGCTTCAGAGCCCGACAGGACCGCAACAATAACAAGACAAACGACAATTATTATAAGACTGAATAAACTTCCTGGTTCCATTACTCTGCTAATGAAGAAATCTGAGGTGTATGTGAATTGGTTTTCATTTTAATTAATTATACCATTTTTTCGATGATGGCGTCTGCTGCCTGAGAGGTTGTGGCTGCAGCAGGGTCATCCGGGGCAGGCTTCATGTCATAAGTCACTGCCTTCCCTTCGCTTATTACAGAGGCAATGGCACTTTCAAGTTTTCTGGCAGCGGATATCTCGCCGAGGTGAGTCAACATCATAACGCCACTTAGTATCATGGCCATGGGGTTTGCCTTATTAAGGCCTCTGTACTTTGGGGCGCTTCCGTGGGTTGGTTCAAATACAGCAAACTCATTACCAATGTTTGCGCCAGGGGCAAGACCGAGACCGCCTATTAACCCGGCAGCTAAGTCTGAAACTATATCGCCATAGAGATTCGGCATGACAAGGACATCGTAAAGCTCAGGCTTCTGAACAAGCTGCATACACATATTGTCTATGATTTTATCTTCAAATTCAATATCAGGAAATTTTTTAGCCACTTCCCTCGCAACTTCCAGGAAAAGGCCGTCTGAGTGTTTCATGATATTGGCTTTATGAACTGCCGTGACTTTGTGCCTTCTATGTTTTTTTGCATATTCAAAGGCAAACCGTACAATCCTCTCTGACCCATAAACGGATATTGGCTTTATGCTAATGCCAGAGTCCTGGCTTATTTTTTTACCTGTTGTCTCAGCCACAAATTCGATGAGCTTCTTTGTCTCTGCCAGGTCCTTCTGATACTCAATGCCCGCATAGAGATCCTCTGTGTTTTCCCGTACAATAATCAGGTCTACATCTTTGTATTTTGTCCTGGCTCCAGGATAACTCTTGCACGGCCTGAGGCAACAGTAAAGGTCAAGGGCCTGTCTCAAGGCAACATTGACGCTCCTGAAACCTGTGCCAACCGGTGTTGTAACAGGGCCTTTTAATGCAACTTTATTCCTTTTAATAGACTCAAGAACCCTGCCTGGAAGTGGCGTGCCTTCTTTTTGATAGACCTCCTCGCCTGCATCCTGAATATCCCATTCAAAGGCAATGCCGGTGGCTTCAAGAACCTTTTTTGTGGCTTCTGTTATTTCTGGGCCTATCCCATCGCCGGGAATAAGAGTTATTCTGTACATTAATTAAGAGCCCGGGTGAACTGTAAGGATCTTCTGAGTTATTTCAGGGTATTTTGCTATAAACCTGAGCTCATCGTCTGTAAGGGGTTTCTGCGTATGCAGGTTTGCATGCTGGACAAGCTCGAAGATCCTTCTCGCCTCTTTATCATCTTGAAATTGTATACCAAATTTATCATAGACGTGCCTGAACCCTTTGATACCCCCGTATGTCCCTGTGGTTATAACCCTGCCTGTCTCGAGGAGCTCTGGCTCGCCTCTTCCCACATCCTCTGGGTCATAGAGCTCATAGTTGCGTCTGTCTTTAAGCATTCCATCAGCATGTATGCCTGATTCGTGTGCAAAAGCATTGGCGCCGACACCCACCTGATTTATCGGGATTGGAAGCCCGAAGGCATAAGACGCGTATCGAGCTATCCTCCATGATTTTTTAAGGTCAACATGCTCATCAAGCGGAACCTTATCCTTAAGGACATGAGAAAATTTAAGTGCGAGTATTGTGGATACGAGGTCACAGTTGCCTGCACGTTCTCCATATCCATTTATTGTGGTATTTATATATGCATCAACGCCGCTCTCAATCGCACCCTGTGCACCTGCAACTGATACAGCCTCTGCCATGCCGAGGTCATTGTGGCAGTGCATCTCTATGGGAAACTTTGTTGCCTCGGCAATTGCCTTTATCCTCGCATAAATAGTTATCGGGTCATCTGCCCCGAGGGTATCGCAGTAACGGAACCTGTCAGCACCGTTTTCTTTTCCAGCTTGAGCAAATTCTATCAATCGGCTGATATCAGTCCTTGATGCATCCTCGGCATTAACCCCGACAGTCTCAAGCCCAAGCGCCCTGGCTGTACGCAAGGCTTCAACCAGTGAATTGAGGATATCTTTCCATGTCTTTTTGCCCTGAAATTTCCCCTGAATCATTATATCGGATGTGGAAATTGAGATGTTCATGTGTTTGAGCCCGGGGCAGTTCTTCAGGGCAAGCTCAACATCCTCTTTTACTGCCCTGCACCAGCCCTCAAGGTGAATCCTTTTTATGGCGCCTATCTCAGCAAGTTCAAGATTGGCGTTTATGTAGTTCTTTTCGTGCGATAGCGTAGGAAAGCCGACCTCGCTCTGGAATATCCCCATATCATCGAGATAAAGGTTAAGCATGGTCTTGGCAAGCTTGCTGAGGAGTATGCGAGAGGTCTGCACACCATCCCTGTTTGTAACATCAATGAGAAATACCTTTTTTTTATCCACCTAAGCTCCTGCTTTTCAGATTTATCGGATTGGTTGAGGTAAAATAGAGACTTCAGTAACTTAATTAAAACATATTTGCCTGAAAATTTACAACTCTCAACCCTATCCCATCACTCCAATACTCCATCACTCCATCCTCTTTACTCCTTCCCCCACCGCTTAAAGAGATTGTGCTCGATTCCGAGGCTGTCGAGGATCTTTCCCACCACAAAATTTATGATGCCGGCAATATCTTTGGGCTTATGATAAAAGGCTGGGATCGGAGGGATTATCCTGACTCCCAGGCGTGCAAGCTTGAGCATGTTTTCAAGGTGTATGGCATTGAAGGGTGTTTCCCTGGGCACAAGGATAAGGTTCCTGCCCTCCTTTAAGGTAACGTCAGCGGCCCTCTCAATCAGGCTATTAGCATAGCCATTGGCAATACCAGAAAGGGTCTTCATTGAGCAGGGGACAATGAGCATCCCATCGGTTTTAAAAGAGCCGCTCGAAATAGGGGCTGATAGATCATATTCGCTGTAATACCGGACATTAGAAGAAGAGAAATGTCTTTGTATTATTTTCTCTATCTTAGACCCTTGACTCTTAGCTTTTACCTCTCGGAATCGAGTCGCAGCGACTTTCTCCCAGTTTATCCCTGTCTCAATTTTAATAATGCCGAATGCCTGCGTTGAGATGACAAGGTGAACCCTGTAGCCGTTCTTGAGCAACTCTTCAATGAGCCTGAGCCCGTAAATTGAGCCACTTGCTCCTGTTATAGCAACGATAATAGTCTTCACCGTGACATATTACCATATTTTAAGTAATCAAGAGGTCAGGGGGCAGGGCATCAGCCCAGCAGGTAACTCATTAAGGTAAAAACAAAAACTGTGATGCTTATATATCCATTCATATTAAAGAAGGCTATATCGAGTTTACTGAGGTCATCTGCTTTAACAAGAGAATGCTCGTGAACAAAGAGGGCAGCAACAATAGCCATCCCTATCCAGTAAAGCAGCCCCATATCAAAGACTATGCCGGTTAAAACAAGGAAGAGCCATGTTACTAAGTGAAAAAGCCTTGCAAAAAGGAGTGCCTTCTTTATGCCAAACCTCTGGGGTATGGAATGAAGTCCATGAGATTTATCGAATCCGACATCCTGCAGGGCATAGAGGGTGTCAAAACCTGCAAGCCAGAAGACAACAGCAATACCTAAAGTAATTATGGATATGTCTAATGTCCCTCTTACAGCAATCCACGCCCCAAAGGGAGCTGCAGAGAGGGCAAGGCCAAGGACGAAGTGCGATGTCCATGTGAACCGCTTTGTATAAGAGTAAAAATATATGACAGCAATGGCAATGGGCGTAAGCTTAAGGCAGAGTGGGTTCAGCATATAGGCTGCGAGGCTTAGAAGTCCAAAGGATAGGACAGTAAAAATATATGCATCTCTTACTTTTATTATCCCGCTGGGGATTTCCCGCCTTTTTGCCATCGGGTTGAGGGCATCAAATTTTCTGTCTATAATCCTGTTCAGGCTCATTGCCCCGGAACGTGCGCTGACCATGGCCACTGTAATCCAGAAAATCTGCTTTAAAGTCGGCAGCCCCTCTGCAGCAATCAGTGCGCCTGTAAAGGCAAACGGAAGGGCAAAGATTGAGTGGGAGAATTTGATCATCCTCATGAAGTCTTCTATCTTCTTTATCATTTTCATCACAGATGCCTATTTTCTACCTCAGGTAAAGGACGTAGATAATATCATTAAACTCCATATAAAGAGTGATGCTTTTCTAATATCTCTTCAGCGATTCGCTGGGCTGTCCTATTCCTTGCACCTGATCCCAGAATAATTGCCAGCAACTCGCTTTCGGTGCAGGAATCTGGTCCGAGTCGGCGGAATTTACTCCCTGCGTGGCTCCAGAAAACTTCGCCAGAAACCGAGACCCTTGCATAATTTGAATTATCTCAAATGTATGGTATAGTTATTTTTCAAACAACTCCAGATACTCACGAAAAACAAAGAGCCTGTTTCTCTTAAATCCTGTTATTTCCTTTAAAATGCCTATCCTCTGAAAGTCCTTGATAAGCTGGTTTGCAGATGGATGGGTGATATTAAGTCTTTTCCCGATTACTTTAGCACTCATTATGGGTTCAGAATATAAAAACCTGAGTAAATTCTGTCCGGGTTTTGCCCTTCTTCCAAGGTTCATGATCTTGGCTTCACATTTATTCCTTAAAGCAATAATATTTTCAAAAGTCATTTTGCCTTTTTGAGCGGTCTCTGCAATGCCGACCAGAAAATATTTTATCCATTGTTCAATGTTGTTTGAAACCCTCACCATCGTCAGAGAATCATAATAAACTCCCTTGTTACGCTCAAAGAAATCTGATAAATACAGGGTAGGCTTGCTTAATATACCCTTGTCAATAAGATAAAGAGTAATAAGCAAACGGCCAATACGTCCGTTGCCATCCAGAAAAGGATGTATTGTTTCAAACTGATAGTGGCTGATAGCATTCTTTATTAAGTGCGGTATTTCAAGATTATCATTATGCCAGAATTTCTCAAGATCACTCAGCAGGTCAGGCACTTCGCTATGGTGCGGTGGAATAAAGAAAGCATCTTTAAGAGTCGCACCACCTATCCAATTCTGACTACTCCTGATTTGCCCGGGATTTTTATGTTCACCCCTTGCACCTTCAAGTAAGATTTTATGTGCCTCTTTAAGCAGTCTCATTGAGAGAGGCAGTTCCTTTTGCTTATTTATTGCAAAATTCATTGCCTTTGTATAATTCTGAACCTCAAGCCAGTCATCCCGCCTCTCTGGTTTGATTTCTTCTTCCGGCAGGATTGCCTCATCAATACCTGTCCTTGTTCCTTCAATCCTGCTTGAGGTTGTCGCCTCTTTTATGACATGCATATGGATAAAGAAATCAACATCAGGAACAAGCAAAGAATAGGCATTTAATTCGCCCAAAAGCCTGGTTGCATTTTCTAATAAAGTATCAATTCCCCTGTCATTCCACTTAAATGGGACATTGATAAAATTAGGGGAAAAGCTTTTATACCCGTACTGCTGTTTAAAAACCCCCGCTTTAAAAACTTCTTTTGTCATATGGTAAGTTTACGTTTAAAAATATATATGTAAAGTTTAAATGAAATCTTTACATATGTCAAATCAAATGTAAATCTTGGCTAATTGTTTATATTTGCTTTAAGACTAAACCCCGCCTGAGGTTTTTTCGTCCTGATAATATTTTCACAGGATAATTTTTTTAAAATACGGTAGAATAAAGCCCTGAACTTGATTCAGGTCGGTACGACTCGCAACCGAGATTGACAGATGCCCTGGAGGTTTGATGTGAAGTGTAAGGAATGCGGTGAGGACATAAAATTAGTTGTGGGTTGACAGGCTGTTATCCTGCGCTGCATGGATTGCGGCAAGAGATATGAGGTGAATGAATATCTCAATGAGATAGATGAGAAGATGTGGGAACGGATTTCCAATCGCCCCTGTAACAGGGCCTGAGAATGAGTGTTAGGAAGATGGCCAGAGTCTGGCTTCAATTGCCTTCAGTAATCTGAAGAAGGTCTCAGGTTTTAAAGCCGAGATAGAAATTGCATTAAACCTCTTGCATAGAAATGTGGCTTCTTCTGAGTCAACTCTATCTTCTTTATTAAATACAAGTATTCTATCCTTTTCTGAAAGCCCGAGGGCATCGAGTATTTTCTCTACAGAGGCAATGTGCTGCTCAAATCTCGGACTGGATACATCAATGAGGTGAATGAGCAGGTTTGCATCTTTAAGTTCCTCAAGGGTTGCTCTAAAGGCTGCGAAGAGGTCTTCAGGCAGGTCTCTGATAAACCCTACTGTATCCGTAATTATAATATCCCTTTCTCTCGGAAACCTGAGTCTCCTGCTTGCTGTGTCGAGGGTTGCAAACATTTTATCTTCCACAAAAGTAGTGCTTTTAGTGAGATTGTTGAGGAGGGTGGATTTGCCAGCATTAGTGTAACCTATGATGGATACTATGGGGATGTCCCTTTCAGCCCGCCTTGCCTTTCTCTGCTGTCTTGCACGACTGAGGGACTCAAGTTCCCGCTCAAGCAGCCCAATCCTGTCTCTCACCCTTCGTCTATCCACTTCAAGTTTCATTTCCCCGGGCCCCCTTCCTCCAATACCGCCCATGAGTCTTGACATAGCAGTGCCTTTTCCTGTCAGCCTGGGAAGCCTGTATCGCAACTGTGCTAACTCTACCTGAACCTTACCATCCCTGCTGTGTGCGCGCCTCGCAAATATGTCGAGGATGAGCTGAGAACGGTCTATGACCTTAAGCTCTATTATATCGCCAATGGCCTTCATCTGTGAGGGGCTGAGGTCCTGGTCAAAGATCAGGAGTGTTGCACCTTTTTGAAGGGCATTGATTACAAGCTCTTTTACCTTCCCCTCTCCCATAAGGTATTTTGGATTTATCTGTTTTGGCCGCTGAAACACTGTGTCGAGGACTATTACATCGCTTGACTGCGCAAGTTCCTTCAGCTCTTCCATTGAATCTTCCTGCTCTGATTTTGGCCCTGTTGAAACACTGACCAATATAGCCCTTTCTCTTTTATCATCTACGCTGAAGACACCAGCCTGGACTTTTTGCATTTCATTTTCTATGGTAGTAATTAAATCCCTGAAGTCCGTATCCATCTGATATAAGGTAACAGGCCCCTGGATTTCATATGGCCGCCCTGAATCGGGAGGAAGCAGATACGCCATGTATATGTTGCCAGGAAGTCCGTCTTTTAGCCCTATGGCAATGATGGTATCGAGCCTCAGGAGGGAAAGGTCAGTAAGGTCGTCCTGATTTATCTGCTCATTCTTTAGATGGGTGTGGATGAGCCTGAGTCCACGGAGTGACTTCCTTCCGAGGGGATAATCAGAAAGCTCGGGGATAAAGACGCCCTTTGCATCGCCTATTATTACATGGGTGATATTTCCATCCCTGTCTGCAAGGACACCTATCTGCCTGCCAATAGAAGACGAAACCTCACCCATGTACCTTGCAAGCTCAGGGGTCAGGACTTTGTTGTGGGGGATGCGCCTCCTGTAAATTCTCTCAACAGCCTTAAGAGCGCTTCCCTTAAGGCCTGATATGTTACCGTAGATTGCTGGGATATAACCTCCTAAATCAAATTCAAAATTGTGGAAGGAAAAATTTTAATTAAAAACATTCCTTAATTTTGCATTTTACATTTTGCATTTTGCAATTGTTTCAATGGGCCTCTGCCCAACTCCTGCCGAGGCCGAGTTCAGCCTTAAGCGGCACGGAAAGCCCTGCAGCCTTCTCCATCTCTTCTTTCACAAGGGCATTTGCTCTATCCACCTCATCCTCTGGCACTTCAAATAAAAGCTCATCATGAACCTGAAGCAGCATCTTTGTTTTGAGTCCTTCCATTTTTATTCTCCTCCATATATTAAGCATAGCGCACTTAATAATATCTGCGGCAGAGCCCTGGATGGGGCTATTTACTGCAAGTCTCTCTCCGAGTTGGCGGGTGGTCTTGTTAGGGCTCCTTAATTCCGGGATGGCCCTGCGCCTGCACAAGATAGTCTCCACATAACCCTTTTCCTTTGCATCTCTTATGAGTGTATCTATATATTGTCTTACGCCGCTGTGGCGCTCAAAATATTTATCAATAAACATCTTTGCCTCCTGAGGGGTAATCCCCAATTCCTGTGACAGCCCGTAGGGACTTATTCCATAGATAATGCCAAAATTAACTGTTTTTGCCCTCCTTCTCATCTCAGGAGTCACAGCTTCAGGAGAAACTCCGAATAGCTCTGATGCGGTCTTTGTGTGAATGTCTCCATCTGCCCTGAAGGCATCGAGAAGCCCGGCGTCCTGACTGAGGTGGGCAAGGAGCCTGAGCTCTATCTGGGAATAATCAGAAGACATGAGCAGGTGTCTGCTCTCTGATATAAAGGCTGCCCTTATCCTCCTTCCCCACTCTCCTCTTATTGGAATATTCTGCAAGTTCGGCTCAGAGCTGCTAAGCCTTCCTGTTGCTGTTACTGTTTGATTGAAGGATGTGTGGAGCCTTCCTGTTCTGGGATTTATAATCCTCGGCAGGACATCGACATAGGTGTTCTTTAATTTGCTTAAAGACCTGTGCTCGAGAATTTCTCTGGGCAGTTCATGCTCCAGAGCAAGCTCCTCAAGCACCCCTACATCTGTGGAATAGCCAGTCTTTATCTTTTTAATCGCCCTCAGCCCCATACGCTCAAAAAGAACCTCCTGAAGCTGTTTTGGAGAATTTATGTTAAACTCACCTCCAGCAAGGAAGTATATCCTCCTCTGCAGGCCATCAAGCTCCCTCTCAAGCTCTTTTGACATAGCAGCCATAAGAGCCATATCAATCTTTACTCCTGCCATTTCCATATCTGCCAGAACATCTATCAGGGGCAGCTCAAGCTCATAAAATAGAGTGTCAAGGCCCTGCTCTTTAATGGATGGCTCAAGGACCTTTTTCAGTTTTGCTGTAACAGCAGCATCCTCTGCCGAGTACTTAGTTGCATCCTCTATAGAGACCTCGCTGAAGTCTTTTTTCCCCTTACCAAAGACCTCGTCAAAGGAAATTTTTTTGACGGCGAGATAATTCAGGGCAACATCCTCAAGGCTGTGATTTGGCTTATTCGGGTTCAACAGATAAGAGGCGAGCATTGTATCAAATCCAATGCCTTTTAGTTCTACTCCTTCCATTCTGAGGACCACAAGGTCGTATTTTATATTGTGGCCGATTTTCTTAATCTCAGGATTCTCGAGTATTGCCTTTAATTCTTTCAATACATAGTCCTTCTGAAGCTGCTCTGGAGCGCCTGAATAAAAATGCCCGACAGGTATATAGCATTCACTGCCATCAGTCGAAAGCGATATTCCAACAAGGGATGCCCTCATCGGGTCTTTTCCTGTGGTCTCTGTATCGATTACAACCTCAGCTTTTATATTATTTATTACATCTCTTAGACTATGCTTATCGAGAATACTTAGATACTTCTCGGTGGTTCGCTGTTCGGGTATGAGTTTCAGGAGTCTTCCGAATTCAAATTCCCTGAAAAGCCTTAAAAGCTCTGCCCAGTCAGGCTCTTCTGGCGTAAGCTCTCTTACTGATATTTCCAGAGGGACAGTGGTGTCGAGGGTTGCGAGGGCAAGACTTAATTTAATGTTCTCTATATTTTCAGAGACACTGGCCCTGAGCTTAGGCTGCTTAATCTTTAAATGGTCTTTTATTATTTTATCAAGGCTTCCAAATTCCTTTAAAAGTGCAACTGCGGTTTTTTCACCGATCCCGGGCACTCCGGGGATATTATCTATTGCATCACCCATCAGGGCCATTACCTCAGGGATTCTCTTTGGCTCAACCCCGAAACGCTCGCTGATTTCTTTTTCGCCTATAACCTTATCTCTCATGCTGTCATAAACCTTGACCCTCGGGCTCAGGAGCTGATACGTGTCTTTGTCAGATGTAACTATATAGGTCTCAATATTTTCAGACTCTGCTTTTTTTGCGATTGAACCGAGGATGTCATCAGCCTCAAGGCCTTCCAATTCTATTATTGGAATCTTAAAGGCAGAAACTATCTCTTTTATGTAAGGTATCTGCTGCCTTAGCTCATCCGGCATCTTTGGCCTCTGGGCCTTGTATGCCTCATAGACAATATGCCTCTTTGTAGGCACAGGCGAGTCAAAGGCAACAGCGATAAAATCAGGCTGTTTTTCTCTCTGGATTTTAAGGAGCATGTTCGTAAAGCCATAAATGGCATTGGTAGGAAACCCCTTAGAATTCGTGAGCCCCCTGATAGCGTAAAAGGCCCTGTATATATAAGAGTTACCGTCTATAAGATAAAGTGTGGGCATGTGAATTATATTTTATTTCTATTCGAGCTTCATCAGGAGCCACTGATTTTCTCTCAGGTGGACGAGGGCGTATTTACCAGTCAACCGTCTGCCTTTTAATTCAAATACCAGGCGTTTTAGGGATTCTGATTCCATGGTGTATATGCCTTTATCCCAGATTTTTACAGTGCCCGCACCATAAAGACCTTCGGCTATTGTGCCTTCAAAGTCAATATAACTCAGCTCATGGTCCTCAACCTGAACAGCAAGCCTTTTAATCGCCTTTTTCTCAGGCGGGCCTTTTGGCACAGCCCAGCTTTTAAGAATCCCTTCTTTTTCAAGACGGAAATCCCAGTGCAGATGGCGTGCGTGGTGCTCCTGTACGACAAAACGCTTCATCTTTTCCTTGACCCCTCGACCCCTTGAATCTTTGAACCTTATAAAATAAAAAAAGGGGCCAGTTTTTTACTAACCCCTGATTCTAAATATAAATGCCTATCATCTTAACAGGAGCCTTTGCACTTACAGGTATTCAAAAGCTTCTTTAATACTTTCTTAATCATACCTTTACCCCCTTTCCGCAAGATAGCCATGGCTTCATGTCAGGCTTTTCTTTAATTATACCATAGGCATAACATTTGACGAGGTCTTTCCCTAAAATATCTCCATATAGAAATGCCCTGTACCTGCAGCCACCGCGACATTCATCAATCATATCGCAGTCGCACCTGAGTTCATCGAGGTCAAATTTCTTTATATTCTGCCAGCAAGCCCGGAGGCCATCTTTAATGTTTCCTGCTGCAGGGGCATCTGCAAAAAAGGCACACTTGGCGGCTGTTCCATCAGCCATAACTGCCATGAGATGTGCACCACAGGCATAATTTTCTGTGTCACAATTATGAAGCGTCTTGCCAAAACCATAATTCAAATAAACAGACGAAGCCTCTGCCGGCACTATAAGACCAGGATTGTCTTTTAAGTTGCCGAGAATGCACGGCACATCAACAGTCCAGTCTCTGATACCGAAATTTTTTAGCAGTGATTCGAGTCCATCGAATTCATCAAGATTTCCGACATGCACCATTGTGGCTACTGAAACATTTATGCCAGCCTCCTTTGCATTAGTTATCCCGTGAAGGGCTTTTTTAAAAGTCCCTTTACCCCTCAGAAAATCATGGCCATCTTCGAGTCCGTCCAGGCTCACCTGTATTTCGTGGACATTCAGTCTGCGGACTGTTTTCGTATTCAGTAAAGTGCCGTTTGTAAGCAGCACACTCCTTAAAGCAAATTCTGGAAGCAGATCATTTATTTTCCAGAATTCCGGATGGAGTAACGGTTCTCCTCCTGAGAGGAGTAACCTCAGGCCCTGCATTGCCTCAAGCTCCTCAAGTATATTTTTAATTTCTTTAAGGCCGAGATCAATTTCTCCGGGCTTTCCAAGATAACAATGGCCGCAGCGGAGATTGCACCTGTTTGTAATCTGAAGCTCAAGATACCTGAGGGATGGAACTGGCGACTGTTGAACTGGGGAATCAACAATCCCTGGCCGTTCTTCTATTGAAATTAGGCCTTCTGCGAGGCAGAAATCTACAATCTCTTTATTGCCACCCGGATGTAGGGCCTTGCCTTCTGAGCACTTTTTTAGAAATTCCAGTGAGTCGAGGTCAAGCTCGTAAAGCTCATCCGTGGTCACATCGTAAAGGCAGGGAGATTCCAGAAGCTTTAAGAAACAGTCTTTTTTCAGACAAAAATAACCCATGAATTTAGCCTACAACTCTCGACTCTTAACTGTCTCTACTGGCGGAGGGGGTAGGATTCGAACCCACGGGCCTTTCGGCCTGCGGTTTTCAAGACCGCCGCCATCGTCCACTCGGCCACCCCTCCAATTTAACTACAGTTGAAAGTTAAAAGGTGAAAGTTAAGAGTTATAAGTTATGAATTAAGAACTTTTCACTTTTCACGCTTAACTCCTAACTATCTTATCCATCTTCATATAAGGTCTCAGTGCCTCTGGTAGTATAACAGAACCGTCTTCCTGTTGGTAGTTCTCGAGGATGGCCAATAGTGTCCTTCCAATGGCAAGGCCAGAGCCATTCAGTGTATGGACAAATTCTGTGCCCTTTTTACCTTCCGGGCGATATCGTATGTTTGCCCTCCTTGCCTGATAGTCCTCGAAATTTGAACAGGATGAAATTTCTCTATAACGCCCCTGTCCAGGAAGCCATACCTCAATGTCATAGGTCTTTGCTGCTGAAAATCCGAGGTCTCCTGTGCACAGAGCAACAACGCGGTAAGGCAGCCCAAGCCTTTTCAGAACCTCCTCAGCATCTTTTGTGAGAGACTCAAGCTCATCGTAAGAGTTTTCTGGCCTTGCAAACTTTACAAGTTCAACCTTGTTAAATTGATGCTGTCTTATAAGCCCTCTCGTATCCTTCCCATAAGAGCCTGCCTCTCGCCTGAAGCATGGGGTATATGCGGTGTAATAAATAGGCAGTGCTTTTTCATCGAGGATCTCCTCCCTGTGAATATTCGTCAGTGGAACTTCTGCTGTTGGAATCAAATAAAGATTTCCGCCGTCAACCCTGAAGAGCTCATATTCAAATTTTGGAAGCTGCCCTGTCCCTGTCATGCTTTCGCGGTTTACAAGGATTGGAGGAAAGACTTCTGTATAGCCGTGCTCCCTTGTGTGGAGGTCGAGCATGAAGTTTATTAAAGCACGTTCGAGACTTGCGCCAGGGCCTTTATAAAGGGCGAACCTTGCACCTGCTATCTTTGATGCCCTGTCAAAGTCCAGGATTCCAAGGCTCTCTCCGATGTCCCAGTGGTTTTTAGGTTCAAAGGAAAACTCGGGTATCTTACCCCATCGCCGTATCTCTACATTGCCTGTCTCATCTTGACCGACAGGGACTGATTCATGAGGGATGTTGGGGGTCATCAGGAGAAAATCCCTGGTCTTTGCTTCGAGTTCATCGAGTCTTCCCTCAAGACTGGAAAGTGTATCTCCAAGCGCCCTCATCTCTGACATCAGGGGCTCGACATCCTTCCCCTGTTTTTTCAGGTCGCCAATTTTCTTAGAGGTTGTGTTTCGCTTATTTCTCAGTTCCTCAGTTTCTTTCGATATATTTCGCCTTTCTGCCTCGAGTTTGAGAAAACCGTCAAAGTCAGCTTCCGCAAGCCCTCTCTTTAAAAGGGCATCCCTGAGCTTGTCAATATTGTTCCTTACAAATTTAATATCGAGCATGATGTTTAAAGAATTCTACCAGATTGGTTTATATAAATAAACCGCTCCCCCTCACCCTAACCCTCTCTCCCACGAGGGGAGAGGGGAATTTGTTTTGTGCCTCTCCCACCAGGGGAGAGGGAACTCTATTATTCCCCCCTCAAGGGGAGGGAGGAAACTATTTTCCTCGTTTTGTTAAAATGTATAGATGTCCAGGGACGAACTTATTATAGAAGGGGCAAAACAGAATAACCTGAAGAATATAAACCTGTGCCTGCCCCATAACAAGGTTATTGCTGTTACCGGTGTTTCTGGCTCAGGGAAGTCTTCCCTTGCATTTGATACAATCTTCGCAGAAGGTCACTGGCGCTTTATAGAGTCCCTTTCGACCTATGCAAGGCTTTTCCTTGAAAAACTCGACAGGCCGGATGTCGAAGGTATCTACAATATAAGGCCTGCTATTGCCCTTGAGCAGCGAAATCCAGTAAAGGGCTCACGTTCTACTGTAGGAACAGCCACAGAAATCTATGATTATCTGAGGCTCCTTTATTCAAAGATAGCAAGACCACACTGCCCAAAGTGCAGCAGGGAGCTCAGGGCATGGAATCCATCGGCAATAGTTGAGGAACTTGTAAAAAACTATTCGGGAGAAAGGGCATTAATAATTTTTGACTCCGAAGATACACCTGAGGAGCTAAGCAGGAGAGGCTTTCACAGGTTCAGGGTAAATGGAGAAATTACTGAAATTCCTCCTGATATGCACGGCCCTGTGGAGGTAATTCTCGACAGACTCATTATCAGTGATAAACCCCGCCTTTCTGACTCCATTGAAATAGTCTGGAGGGAAGGGAAAGGAAGGATAAAAGTCGAGGTCCTCGGCAGAGGACTCTTTATTTTCTCAGCAGAACTCAGGTGCTTTGACTGTAATACAGAAATAACAAAGCCCCAGCCCCTGCTTTTTTCTTTTAACCACCCCCTCGGCGCATGCCCTGAGTGCAAGGGTTTTGGCAATACCCTCGAATATTCAGAAGACTTGATAGTCCCTGACGCTGACCGTTCTATTAAGGATGGGGCTATAGAGCCCTGGAGCAAGCCCTCTTACAGATGGTGGCAAAGGCAGCTCATGAAGGGGGCAAAGGTTCATGGTATTGATATAGTAAAACCTTATAAGGATTTGTCGGAGAAGGCAAAGAAACTGATTTTTCAAGGGACAGCAGATTTTTATGGATTGCGGGATTTTTTTAAAGAATTAGAGGGCAGACGTTATAAACTTCATGTAAGAGTATTCCTGAGCAGGTATAGAAAGGCAGTGACCTGTAAAGTTTGCGGCGGCACAAGGCTGAGACCAGAAGCCCTTGCATTCAGGATAGGTGGCCTTAACATTGCAGAGCTTTCAAAAATGGCTGTAACCACATTAAGTGATTACTTTTTAAAACTGCACCTTACAGAATACGAAAAAGAAATATCAGTGGAGATATTAAGGCAGATTAATCTCAAGCTGGACTTTCTCCTGAGGGTCGGACTTGGTTACCTCACTATTGACAGGCTTTCAAAAAGCCTTTCAGGAGGAGAATCCCAGAGGATTAACCTTGCAAACCAGCTTGCATCAAAACTGACAGGCACCCTCTATGTTTTAGACGAGCCGACTGTAGGGCTACATCCAAGAGATGTCAGAAGGATTACCGAGATAATGCGGGAGCTCTCGGACATTGGAAATACGATCATTGCTGTGGAGCATGACAGGACTGTTATTGATTCTTCGGACTGGATTGTAGAGCTTGGCCCGGGCGGAGGCCACATGGGCGGCAATGTCCTTTTTTCAGGCTGGAAAGCAGAATTTCTAAAAACTAATACATTGACTGCAAAATATCTCAAGGGGACTGAGGCCATACCACTGCCCAAAAAGAGAAGGAAGGGAAGCGGAAGGGTTCTTCGCATAAATAAGGCCAGCAGAAATAATTTAAAAAACATAAATGTGACAATACCGCTTCAAACCCTTACATGCATAACAGGGGTCTCTGGTTCTGGCAAAAGCACCCTTGTTGAGGACACAATTTACAGGGCCCTTGCCAGGGCATTCAAAATCGCTTTTGAAAGCCCCGGCTTATTTGATAGCATTGAGGGAGTTGATTACTTAAAGGGTGTGAAGATTATTGACCAGAGCCCTGTCGGCCGCAGCCCGAGGTCAAACCCGGTCACATATATCAAGGCATTTGATTCAATAAGAAAACTCTTTGCCGAGCAGCCAGGGGCAAAAGACCTCGGTTTCGGCCCGGGGCATTTTTCCTTTAATACGCCTGGTGGCCGCTGTGAGACATGTAAGGGAGCGGGCTTTCAGAGGCTCGAGATGTACTTCTTTGAAGACCTCTATGTGAAATGCGAGGAATGTGGAAGCAGGAGATACAAGCAGGAGGTCTTGAACATCAGTTATAACGGCAAAAATATTCATCAGATACTTGAGCTTACAGTTGACGAGGCACTTGAGTTCTTCTCGGGTATACCTGCGCTTACGAACAGACTGAAAATTATGGCATCAGTGGGCCTGGGTTACCTCAGGCTCGGGCAACCTGCCACAACACTATCCGGAGGAGAGGCCCAGAGACTTAAGATCTGCGCCGAGCTTGGAGTTTCAAACAGGTGGGATTACCTTTATATCCTTGATGAGCCAACAGTTGGCCTTCATCCAGAGGATATTAAAAAACTGCTGAAGGTCTTAAATGACCTTGTGGATGCCGGTAATACAGTCCTTGTGGTTGAACACAATTTAGATGTTATAAAGTGCGCTGACTGGATTATAGACCTCGGCCCTGAAGGCGGAGATGAAGGAGGAAGGATAGTTGCAGAGGGGACACCGGAGAAAGTAGCAGAGGTCAAAGGGTCATACACAGGGAGGCATCTGAAGGAATACCTAAAATAGGAGGGATAAATGGTCGCTGTCCCTACCTATTTTTGCTAAGAGCTTGACAACGTTTTAAACAGTCTTTTAAAATTTTACCATGCATAGGACAGGCAGGAGCTAACTCTGGAGGAGTTCGTAGTCGAATATGGCTACATTGCTATCTTTATCGGCACCTTTTTCGAAGGAGAAAGTGTTCTTATTGCAGGTGGGTTTTTTGCCCAGTCCGGCCATCTTAACCTTGTAACAATAATTACCGTAGCAACCATTGCTTCTTATGTAGGTCACACAGCAGCTTTTCTTTTAGCCCTTTTAAAGGGTGATAGCTTTATAAATTTTCTCCGCAGGTTTATTAAAATAGACCTGACAAGACTTAATAAATTAGTTGAAAAATACGGCATCTTTGCACTCTTCATTTCCCAGTATATTTATGGTTTCAGACTCCTTAGCGCAGCCTTCTTTGGCCTGATGAGGATGGGCCCTTATAAATATTTTCTCCTCCAGTTTATAAGCTGCCTTACATGGGCATGTCTGATGACATTTTTAGGTTATTTCTTTGGCTTTACAATTAAAGAACTCATTGGAGATATTAAAAAATATGAAATCCCGATTGCCATAGGGATTGTGATTACCGGGTTTGTTATATGGATAATAAAGGATGTAAAGAAAAGACGAAACTTATAAGTTGTCGTAGTTAACCTCTGCTTATACCTCAATTACAACAGGCAGTATCATAGGCCTGCGGTCCATTCTGTTGAGCAAAAATTTTCTCAGTGTGGTTCGCAGCTTTACCTGGACAAGAGAAATATCAGTTCTTACCTCCTGGCCCATGGACTTTATGGTATCATCAACCAGAGCCTTAACTTCTTCAAAAAGCTCTTGAGAGACATCTTCAAATATAAAACCCCTCGAGATTATCTCAGGCCCTGAAAGAACTCTCCCTGTCAGCTTCTCGATACCAATCAGTATCAAGACTATACCGTCATGGGCAAGCCTGAGTCTGTCCCGCAAAACCATATCTTTCACATCACCGACACCCTTACCATCAATGAAGACCCTTCCAGAAGTAATCCTGCCATTTTTTGATACTCCCTCTGCGGTGAATTCAACAATATCGCCATTATTGAGTATAAATATATTGCCTCTGGGTATGCCTGATTTCTCTGCAAGCTTTGAATGGTATACGAGATGGCGGTATTCGCCATGCACAGGAATGAAGTACTTTGGCTTGACAAGATTCAACATTAACTTGAGTTCCTCTTTGCTTGCATGGCCTGATACATGAACTTCGGAGACTTTTTCATAAATCACATTTGCACCGCGCCTGAAAAGGTGGTTGACGATCCTGCCTATGGAACGTTCATTGCCTGGAATCATCTTTGCAGAAAGGATTACTGTATCACCTTCTTTGATTTTTATATGCTTGTGTTCATCCGTGGCTACTCTGGAAAGCACGCTCATCGGCTCTCCCTGGCTTCCGGTTGTCAGGATGACCACTTCTTTGTCAGGGAGACTGTCGAGCTCATCGATTCTCAGCCAGGTTTTAGGCGGGATAGATAAATAGCCAAGATCAAGGGCAATCTGGGCATTAGCGACAATGCTCTTACCTGAAATGGCGACCTTTCTGTTAAAGAGCATTGCCACATCAATGACCTGCTGTATACGATGTATATTTGAGGCAAAAGTGGCTATTATTATTCTGCCAGGGGCTGTGGAGAATATCTCTTCAAAAGCCCTTCTCACCTCTTTTTCAGAGAATGTGTAACCACCCTTTTCAGCATTGGTGCTATCTGAGAGGAGTACGAGGGTGCCTGTCTCTCCATATTCAGAGAACTTATGAAAATCCATGAGCTGCCCATCAACAGGAGTTGGGTCAAGCTTGAAATCACCTGTATGTACAACCCTTCCGAGGGGCGTAATTATTCCAAGACCAACGCCGTCAACGATGCTGTGTGTAACCCTGATGAATTCTATTTCAAAAGCCCCGAGGGCAACAACGTCTCTCGGCTTGACCGCAATAAGCTCAACATCGAAAAGTTTATGTTCTCTTAGTTTATCTTTTACAAGCCCGAGGGTAAGAGGGGTCCCATAGATTGGAACCTTTAATTCCCTGAGGAAAAATGGAAGGGCGCCTGTGTGGTCTTCATGCCCGTGGGTAAGAATAATAGCTTTTACCTTTTCCTTGTTCTCAATGAGATAGGTAAAATCAGGGATGACAAAGTCAACGCCAAGCATCTCCTCTTCAGGGAACATAAGACCTGCGTCGATTACAATAATATCATCGCCGTATTCAAGAACAGTACTGTTAAGACCTATTTCCTCAACACCGCCGAGTGGGATAATTGAGAGGGTATTTATCATTTTTACTAATTATAGCAGATTTGAAGCTTTTTCTTTATTTTATCAGCATCTCAAGGAGGGCCTTCTGAGCGTGGAGCCTGTTTTCTGCCTGATCAAAGACCACACTATGTGGCCCATCAATGACTTCGTCCGTAATCTCTTCTCCACGGTGGGCAGGCAGGCAGTGCATTACTATGGCATCAGGCCTGGCCAATTTTAGAAGGGAACTGTTTATCTGGTAAAGATTTTTTCCATAGGGTTTTGACATAACAGATGTGTAAAGGACATCTGCATCTTTTGCAGCAGCAGATGGCTCCCTTACAACCTCTATCAAACTTCTTCCTTCTCTCCGCGCCTCCTGGATAATTTCATAAAAAGGTTCGTGACCCGCAGGACATGCGAGGGAAATATCCATCCCGACCCTCGCAGCCCCTTCAATCAGGGAATGTGCAATATTATTTCCTTCGCCTATGTATGCAAGCCTCAGAGAGAATCTACCCTTTTTCTCAAAAATAGTTAAGAGGTCTGCGAGGGCCTGACACGGATGATGCAGGTCAGTATTTGCGTTAATCACAGGTATAGATGCATGTCTCGCAAATTCCTCTACAGTGCTGTGAGAAATTGCGCTCATTATCATGCAATTAATATATCTTGAGAGGACTTTTGCCGACTCAAGGAGAGACCCTTTACCCTGGAATATAGTCTTTGAGTCAATGTAAACAGGTCTCCCCCAGAGGTGATTTATACCCGCCTCAAAAGATGCGGCCATCTTTGTAGGAGGCTTTTCGAATAAGAGGCCGATATTTTTGCCGATAAGGGCGCTGTATCCAGGGTCAAAAGAGTTCTTAAAGTCAGCGGCCTTCTGAAGAATGGATTCCAGCTCATCAACAGTAAAATCAATGACCCTCAGAAAATCCCTTTTCATGGCATCAGATATTATCACACATAAAGGGTATTCTCAATATTTTGATACTCAAAGACAAACATTTTTTAAAAATTTACCATAAACCTCGGTAGTATCGACAGAAGGAATGTGCTATATTTTTAGCCATGCTAAATAATCCGATAATTCCTCATGTCAAAAAGTTGTTAAAAGAGAATCCTGCCATTAGCATTTTCCTTGATGCAATTAACGAGTTCGGGACAATCATTGAGCCTGAAAATCTCTTCAGGCAGATTTTAAATGTGTGCCTTAAAACTTTCAAGGCTGAGGGCGGCTCAGTGATGCTTTTTAACAGGGGTAAGGAGGAACTTGAGATAAAGAGCGCAGAGGGCCTCAAGTCAGAAATAATAGAGAAGGCCAAAATCAAATACGGCGAGGGTATTGCCGGGTGGGTGGCTAAGGAGCTCGAACCTCTTCTCATAATCGGTGACAATACTGACCCAAGATTTACTTCCATGAAGGAAAAAAGCAGGACAATAAAGGACTCTATTGTTGCTCCTATTATCATAGGGAGCAGAGTTCTCGGCGTAATAAGCCTCAACAACCGTATTGACGGCGTTTTCACGGACAGGGACAAGGAACTCCTCACAGTTGTGGCAACAGTTGCAGCAATGGTGATAGAGAGGATGGAATTTTCAAATACACAGAAACAACAACTCATAGAAGTAGACCTCGCCAATGCAATATCAAAGGCCATTGGAGGCTCTCTCGATGAAAAAGAGATTTACAGGACTATGCTTGAGCTTTTCAGGCGGCACATGGACTTTGCTCTCTTTGCAATCCTGTTCATAGAAGATAAAAACATAAAGATTGTTCCTGTAGAACCTGTAACTGACACTTTAATCGCTGAAGTGAAAACCCACCTGTGTGAGCTCACGTATGCCCTCAATAAACAAGCGCTGAACCCTGATGATTTAACAATTTCCTTTGAAGGCGGGCTTTCACCTTTAATATTAAAGGAACCATCTCATGTGGGTTCATTCCTCGATATGCCCTTAAACAGTCGGGGGAGGAACTATGGCATCCTGTTCATTGCAAGCACCAGGGCCGATGCGTTTAAAGAGGCTGATGTGCATTTCTTTTCCATAGTGGCAGAACAGGCATCAACAGCAATTGACAATGCCCGCTTCTATTCCATACTTGAGAATAAATATAAGGAAGTAAATGAAAGGCTCCGTCAGTGCCTGGGCGGCACTGAAAAAGGTAGGTAAAGAATTTCTATTTTTGGTTTTTATTTTATCAGCATCTCGAGGAGTGCCTTCTGGGTGTGGAGCCTGTTTTCTGCCTGGTCAAAGACCAGGCTATGTGGCCCGTCAATGACTTCATCCGTAATCTCTTCTCCACGGTGGGCAGGCAGGCAGTGCATTACTATGGCATCAGGCCTGGCACGGGATAGAAGCTTCTTATTAATCTGATACTGTTTAAAAACTTTTCTCCTCTTTTTAGTCTCTTCCTCCTGGCCCATGCTGACCCATACATCTGTATAAAGCACATCTGCGGCTGAGGCTGCCTCCAGGGGGTCGTCTATGAGTTGAATGTTATTTTTTGATTCTCTGCGGGCTCTTTCTAAAATCTCTGCGTCAGGTTTGTAGCCCTTCGGGCAGGAAAGCACAATATCCATGCCTGTCCTCGATGCTGCCTCAATAAGGGAGTTGGCAACATTATTTCCATCACCTATGTAGCACAGGCGTATGCCTTTTAAGCGACTTTTCTGCTCCATTATAGTTAAGATATCTGCAAGGGCCTGACACGGATGATGCAGGTCAGTAAGGCCATTAATTACAGGTATTGATGCATTTTTTGCAAACTCCTCTATAGTCTTATGGGCAAAGGTTCTGATTACAATACCGTGTAAATACCTCGAAAGCACTCTGGCTGTATCCTCTATGGTCTCTCCCCTTCCAAGCTGTATCTCTTTTGGGTTTAGGTATATAGCCTGGGCTCCGAGCTGATAGATGCCCACTTGGAAGGAAATCCTTGTCCTCGTGGATGCCTTTTCAAATAAAAGCCCGATGCTTTTTCCAATTAAAGGGCAGGTGGTTGCGTCTTTACCTGATTTAAACTCAGATGCCCTCTTAAGAATGGTATTTATCTCCCCTGTTGATAAATCCCATAATGTTAAAAAATCCCTTTTCATTTTCCTATGAAAGCCCTCCAAAGACCGCCTCAAGGACATCGAGGAGGTGGTTTATCTCTTTTTCTGTAACTATCAAGGGAGGGATAAAGCGGAGGACATTCCCTCCAGTACAGTTTACAAGGACACCTCTTTCCATACACGCGGTGGTTATAGTCTTGCATTCTCTTGTAAGTTCCATGCCAATGATAAGGCCCTTACCCCGTATATCTGCAATTATTGAAGGGAATTCTTTCTTGAGACCCTCAAGCCCATTTCTCAGGTAATCCCCCATACGTCTGCAGTTATCGAGGATAAAGCCGTCTTCAAGGATTGTTTCAATAGTGACAATGGCAGCCGCACACGCAAGAGGGTTGCCGCCAAAAGTCGATGCATGCGAGCCAGGTTGAAAAGAAGCGGCAACAGCCTCCCTGGCAAGCATTGCACCTATAGCCACTCCACCTCCAAGGGCCTTTGCGAGGGTCATAATATCAGGTGTGATTCCAAAATGTTCGTAAGCAAAGAGCTTACCTGTCCTGCCCATGCCAGTCTGAACTTCGTCGAGTATTAGTAAAAGGCCATGTTCATCGCATAACTGCCTGACCTCTTTAAAGTAGCCTTCACTGGGCATCTTCACGCCGATCTCTCCCTGAATAGGCTCAAGCATGACAGCGCATGTATGTTTTGTAATGGCATTCTTAATGGCGCCTGTATCGTTGAAAGGGACATGTATAAAACCAGGCACAAGGGGCTCAAATCCCTTATGAAATCTCTCCTGCCCTGTAGCACTGAGGGTTGCAAGGGTCCTGCCGTGGAAAGAGCCGTGAGCAGTTATAATCTCAAATCTCTCCGGCCCCATGTGTTCTTTCGCATACTTTCTGGAAAGCTTTATCGCAGCCTCATTGGCCTCGGCCCCTGAGTTGCAAAAAAATACCCTGTCTGCAAATGAATGCTCTACGAGGAGTTGTGCAAGTTTTACCTGTGGCTCGATGTGATAGAGGTTTGATGCATGCAAAAGCCTCTGGGCCTGCTTCTGGACTGCAACAACAATTTTTGGATGGCAATGACCCAGACAGTTCACGGCAATACCTGCGACAAAATCAAGGTATTCTTTATCGTCATAACTCCACACCTTCATGCCCCTGCCTTTTCTAAGGACAACAGGGTAGCGGTCATAGGTATTCATTATGTATTTCTTAGAGTCCTCTATGAGTTTCTTCATATCCATAAAGAATAAAAACTTAATTTAAGCCACAGAGAACACAGAGAAGAAAATAAAAGATATTAATTTCTATACATTAAAAATATACACGACAGTGAAACTAAAATCAATAAACCGAAATTCGTGGTAAATTTTATGCTATGATTAGGCAATTAACGAATTAAGCATCAGCGTGGAGAAACAATTGAAGATTACTGAGGGTAGAAACCCCCGCTCACGAGATTTAGACATCCGCCCCACAGCAGATATTATTGAGCTTATGGTAGGCGAGGAGCTCAAGGGATTAAAGGGTATTCTCAAAGAGAAAAAGTCTATTGAAAGGGCAATAAACTCTGCTGTTGATACCTTTAAAGCTGGTGGAAGGCTCTTTTATGTTGGCGCTGGAACGAGCGGCAGGCTTGGCTTTCTTGATGCAGTGGAGACCCCTCCAACATTTGGTATAAGCGGGGAAAAAATTCAGGCCATCCTCGCCGGAGGCCAGAGGGCTCTGGTGGCAGCAGTTGAGGGCGCAGAGGATGACATGGAATCAGCAAAAAGGGAGATAAGAAATAGAGCTATCGGTTCAAAGGACATGGTCTTTGGCATATCAGCCAGCGGTAAAACTCCCTCTGTAATTGCTGCCCTCAAAGAGGCTAAAAGGAGAAGGGCCAAGGTATGGCTGCTTACTTTTAATAAGGTCGGTACGACTCGCAACCGAGTTAGTAAACCGCCTTTTGTAGATAACATTATTAATGTCATAGTTGGACCAGAGGTCCTGACAGGCTCTACGAGGTTGAAGGCAGGAACTGCAACAAAAGTTATACTGAACATAATATCCACCATCTCAATGATAAGGCTCGGAAAGGTTTACAAAAATCTAATGGTTAATGTTAAACCCATGAATAAGAAGCTCTTTGATAGGGCAAAAACCATAGTAATGCAGGAAACGGGTGTGGGCGAGAAGGAGGCAGAAAAACTTTTAAAAAAGGCAGCAGGCAGGGCAAAGGTCGCAATCTTAATGAAGCTTAAGGATTTAAAAATAAAAGATGCAGCGATGCTCCTTCTGAGATACAGCGGGGTTCTTCGAGATGCATTAAAGGCTAACTAAATCGGGCGGCTTATAGCCGGGATTTAAGGTCTACTGGTCGCTCTTTTTTTCCGTATCCCTGAGAGATAGACAACACAATCATTGCATATCTTATCATCTGCGCTTTTACATACCATGCGGTTAATCTCCCAGCATGGTTTTGTATTATCTATAAATGCAGTGCATTTTCCCCTGAAATCAGCAGTGCATTTCATTATCTCCCAGCATGGAGCATAATCAAGCAGCCTCTTGACTCCCTCGATGCTGATTTTTTTATCGTGTATCAGGTCTCTCAAACATTTAAGCCATTTTATATCATTTTCTGAATAGAATCTGTTTTTATTGCGCCTTGACGGATTTATGAGCCCATGTTTTTCATAAAGCCTGAGGGTCTGGTCTGTTGTCCCTAAAAGCTCTGCTGCTACACTAATAGGGAAAAGGGGCAGACTTTTTCTCTCTCCTTCACTGAATTCTCTTTTGACTCTTAGTGCCATGGCAAAACTTTAATAGTTATTATAATTATTAAACAATCTCTATTTTAAAAAAGCAAGAGTTTTATATGTGG
>JACROP010000172.1 GCA_016214385.1 Nitrospirota bacterium | reverse complement strand
ATGCCATGCCCTCATTTATAGAGGTAATACCAGCAGGCATAACAGAGATTATAGAAAGGCAGGCTGAAGGCTATGCCTATGTAAAGCCGTAAGAATTGGTATTTTTGCATTTTAAATTTATTTTTATGTATTATAGTATTATAAAATATAAAAAAAATTACGTTCTATCTAAATGTAAGGGACGGCCAGGAAGGGGGCGAGGCAACGCCTCGCCCCTACATGTAAAAGGCAAAGATATATGAATACTAAACTCAAGATACTTAAACTTGGACTCCCCAAGGGAAGTCTCCAGGAGTCAACATTAAAACTATTCAAAAAGGCGGGCTATCATGTTTCAGTCTCAAGCCGTTCATATTACCCGGCATTCGATGACCCTGAGATTGAATCAATGCTCATCAGGGCACAGGAGATGGCAAGGTATGTTGATAATGGAATCCTCGACTGTGGCCTTACAGGGCATGACTGGATACTTGAGCAAAAAGCAGATGTAGTGGAAGTTGCGGAATTAATTTATGCAAAAGAGGGCCTGCGGCCAGTAAGCTGGGTAATCGCAGTGCCAATGAACTCCAGGATAAAAACAGTAAAAGACCTCAATGGCAAACGCATTGCAACAGAGCTTGTAGGGTTTACGCAGAGGTATCTCAAGTCAAAGGGCGTAAAGGCAGAGGTTGATTTTTCATGGGGTGCGACAGAGGTCAAGCCCCCACATCTCGCTGACGCCATAGTGGAGCTTACAGAGACCGGGGCATCTCTGAAGGCGAACAACCTCAGGATTGTGGAGACAGTACTTCGGTCAAGCACAAGGTTCATTGCAAATAAAAAGGCATGGCAGGATAAGTGGAAGAGGCAGAAGATGGAAAACATAGTCATGCTCCTGAGGGGTGCCCTCGCAGCCGAGGAGAAAGTCGGGCTCAAGATGAACGTGCCAGAGAAATCATTAAAAAGAGTGATGAGCCTTCTTTCTGCTATTCACTCTCCAACAATCTCACCCCTTTCAGATAAAGGCTGGTATGCCCTTGAGGTAATAATTGATGAGAGGACTGTGCGTGACATTATCCCCAAACTCAAGATGGCAGGGGCATCAGGGATTGTTGAGTATCAATTGAATAAAGTTATACCGTAATTACCCCCATTCTGTTGGTGAGCTTGTCGAACTATTAAAGTTCAATAATTTCCGTATCCATCCTCTCTATGTTTAATAAAGCGAGGGTTGCTCTACCCTTATGAAGCCTTGCAGCCTTACCGGGATTTATAACTAATCTGTTCTTAACTTTTCTGACCTCTGGCTCATGTGTATGCCCATAGATTATCAGGTCGAAATCTCCGCTACGGGCTAAGGCATCGACTATATCTGGCTCATGAATTACAACTATCTTCTTTTCATGGAATGTCATAATAAGGGGCTGGGTGTGTAAGTTTCCTTCTGACTTCTGCCTGAGGAGAAGCCTGTCTCCGTCATTATTGCCAAATATACCTGTAAATTTAGATTTCAGACTGCTGAATATTTCGAATGTAAATGGCGAGACAACGTCCCCTGCATGTATCACATAAGATACATTTTTATCGTTGAATATCTCCACTGCCTTTTTTATTGCATACATATCGTCATGCGTATCTGAGATGATTCCAATTATCACAACATGCCTCCTTTGTTCCCTTTTTAGTATTGTCAAAACTTAACCACAGAGAAAAGACCTAACAAACTTAACCACAGAGGACACAGAGAAAAAAATGAACTGAGAAGTGAGAAGTAGGAAGTAATAAGTGAAGTCATAACTTCCCATTTCCTATTTCTCATTTCCCAATTTATAACTCTGTGTCTCCGTGTCTCTGTGGTTTAATTTGCATTATTTATTCTCCCACACAGTTCTTTCTCTTAAAAATTTCTATGCCTTTCTCTGTGTGCTCTGTGGTGAAATTCTTTTTCTGTGGTTTCATATTTTCTCCCCTTTTTCATGAAACTTTTGATATTTCCTTCCTTTTTAATCAGGATAATTATATTCGCCAGAACAGTTTTCTGCAAATTTGACATGGCCTTGAAAAAAGGGTATAAATAATTAATCCAGGGAAGGGGACATAAGCGAGAAGGAGGATTTTATGGCAACTTATATTGTTCTGAGCACACTCACTGATGAGGGGAGAAAAACCATAAAGAATAGACCCCAGAGAATCCTTGAGGTTAACAAGGAACTGGAAAAAATGGGAGTTAAGGTGAGGGAGCAGTTTGCAGTCTTAGGCCCTTACGATTTTGTGAATATAGTTGATGCCCCTGACAATGAGACGGTCATGCGTATGTCGGTAGAACTCGGCGCAAGGGGCTCCGTGCAACTTCTTACGCTTGCGGCTATGCCTGTGGAGGAGTTTATAAAGAAGCTAAAATGAAGACCTTCCCCCTTTCCTGTCAGTTCAGAAGAGAAAAGTTTGGATATTAAGAAATTTGTAAAGCCCAACATTCGTTCTTTATCGGCATATAAAGCAAATGAGATTCTATGCAAGGTTAAGCTCGATGCCAATGAAAGCCCCTATGGCCTCATGCCTGCTTTAAGAAAACAGTTTTTACATGAGCTCACCCGGATTGAGCCAAATCGCTATCCGGACCCCGAGGCCAGAGAACTAAAAGCCATTCTTGCAAAACTATCAGGGGTAAGCAGAGGGAATATCCTCGTTGGTAATGGCTCGGATGAATTGCTCTATTATTTAATCATTACATTTGGCGGCCCTGTCCTTTACCCGGTACCAACTTTTTCCATGTACAGCATTATTGCCCATGCCCTCGGCGAGAGAAAAATCGAAATCCCCCTTTGTAAAGACTTTGATATAGATTTAGAGAAAATCCTTTCAGCTATAAAGGCGCAAAGGCCAAAACTTATTTTTCTAAGTTCTCCAAACAACCCCACAGGAAACTGTTTTTCTTCAGAGAAGATTTTAAAGATTGTCAGGGAGAGTCCATGCCTTGTTGTGGTTGATGAGGCATATCTGCCATTTTCAAGCTCTGCTGGTTTTTTACTTAGACTAAAGAAATATAAGAATCTTATTATTTTAAAGACCCTCAGCAAGATAGGACTTGCAGGGCTCAGGGTTGGCTATTTGATTGCGGATAAGGAAATAATCTCAGAGGTAAACAAGGTCAGGCTTCCGTTTAATCTAAACTCGCTTTCTCAAGGAACAGCAATAGCGGCACTACAGCATAAAGATGTAATTGACAGGCAAATAGCAATGATAAAAAAACAAAGAGAGATCCTTTATAATAATCTCAAAACTATTCCAGGGGTAAAGCCCTTTCCATCAGAGGCGAATTTTATATTATTTAAAGTAGATAATGCTGACAGAGTTTATAAAAAACTTCTGCATAGAGGAATCCTTATAAGAAACATGAACGGAGCTTTAGAAAATTGTCTGAGGGTTACTGTAGGAACACCAGAGGAAAATAAACTTTTTCTTAAAGCCATGAAGGAGGTTATGAATGAGAACAGCAAAGGTTGAAAGAAAAACTAAGGAGACCAGTATCAAAATAAGCATCAATCTGGACGGAAAGGGGGATTATTCGATTAACACGTCCATACCTTTTGTTGACCATATGCTCAGCCTTATGGCAAAACATGGTCACTTTGACCTTAACGTGGCAGCAAAGGGAGACATCGAGGTTGATTTCCACCATTTGCTGGAGGATATCGGCATTGTCCTCGGCGAGGCAGTAAAAAAAGCCCTCGGTGAGAAATTGCGGATAAGACGCTATGGAGAGGCTTTAACCCCGATGGATGAAAGTCTTGCCCAGGTGGCCATAGACCTCAGTGGAAGGCCATTTCTTGTTTATAAGGTGAGACCGCTTAAAGGGAGTATGGCGAGTGGATTAGAAACATCCCTGTTTGAAGATTTCTTCAGGGCATTTACAAATCACGCTGCAATGAATCTTCATATAATCCTTCATTACGGCCGCGACCTGCATCATATCTTTGAGGCAATATTTAAAAGCATTGGCAGGGCACTCAGGGATGCGGTTGAGATTCACCCGAAGACAAAGGGGATACCATCAACAAAAGGAAAGCTTTAGGATTTAAGTTTACGGTTCACAGACAAAGGTAGGCAAACCTCTTTCTGAACTTTTCTACTGTCATCTTTCCTGCTTTTGCCAGCCTCTTTATGTTGCCTGCTTCAAAATCCTCCTTCTCAAGGCGTATCATGTATTTGCGGCCAACTTCGTAAGATTCAGAATTTATATCAACAAGCCTGACTTTTGTACGCCCTGTTTTCAGGTCAATCATTTCTTCAAAGGGGATGGACATGAGCTTACCTTCGTAAAATACAACCATGGCGCCTGAGCCACCGCCGAGCAGGAACTTCACAGCGCCATAGCCCAGGTTCCTCGTATACTCGATATCAAAGGGAATGGGGTCTGCAGCCCGCAGCTCATATCCGATGTTTTTATCCACGATGGTAATTTTAATGCCCATAGAGTCGAGGGTCTTCTTCACAAAGTTCTTAAGAACCCTTCCCAGTTGAATCTCAGAAAGCCTTATCCTTCCTGTCTCGTCCTTTTCTAACTGTTCATAACGGCTGAGTTCTTTAAGATCAAACTTCTCTGATATCCCTTCCGCAAGAATCGCCACACCGTGATCCTTACCCATCGAAAGCCTCTTTATTATCGAGCCTGTGAGTATATCTGCAACTTTTCTGAACGAAAGTTCTTTATCATTAAACTCCTCAGGGATAAGCGTTATTGTTGCACCTGATGCCTTGCCAATACCCATTGCAAGATGGCCTGAGTGCCTGCCCATTGTGGTGACAAAATACCACCTGCCAGTTGTCCTGGCATCCTCCATTATATTCTTAACAATCTCCACACCCCAGTGACGGGCTGTCTGGTACCCGAATGTAGAAACGCCCCCTGGCAGAGGGATATCGTTATCTATGGTTTTCGGGATATGGACTACCCTTATAGCGCCCTTTGCCTCACTTTCTATCCATTTAGCCATAAAAAGAGTGCCTTCTCCACCGATTGTTATGAGGTATTTGATGCCAATGTGCTTAAGTGTGGACAGAAGAACTTTAAATCTTTCTTTAACCCTATCAGGATAGTCTCGGGATGTTCGAAGAATTGAACCACCCTCTGTGTGTATTCTCGAGACGTCCTCTATAGTAAGTGGGATTGCACAATTCCTGTCACCGTCAAAAAGGCCCTTGAATCCACCCACAATCCCAATGACATCCTTGCCTTCTGAGATGGCCTCGATAGTGGCAGCACTGATAGCCCCGTTTATGCCCGGTGCAGGACCCCCGCCTACTATTATGCCTATGGTTTCTCTATCCTTCTTACGCATTCAATAAAGAAAACTATTTAACCACAGAGGTCACAGAGCTACAATTTTCTTTACACTTTTCTCGTGACCTCTGTGGTTTAAGATTTGTAAAAGGCTTCCGTGATGACAAAAAATCACAAATGCCTCGCTACCACTCCCTTTACTTCAAGCTCATACTCGAACTTCCAGGGCTTCATTCCAAAGCAGGTACCGAGGCTTTCAAAAAGGGCAATCTCGTTAATGTCCACCCTTCTCTGCTTTATTGCCTCAGCTACAGGCATATAGTGTATCTTATTGCCCTCTACATTAACCACTGTGTTTCCGGCCTTTCCTTCAAGCAGAAGGATGACCGCAGCAGCTCCTGCCCTATAGCCGAAGTTAACATCAAAGGCAGAGGATGGCCCTGAACGCACAAGATGTCCTGGTGTAACTTCTCTTACCTCTGGTATCTCATAAACACCAGGGGCATACATCCCTGTCTTTTTCATAAATTCTTTTACCGCAGGGTCATTCTTTAATCTCTTCTCCAACTGCTGTCTTACATATCTTCCTGCACCCGCAAGCTTTTTATGTCCAAAGGCATCAACCCCGGCAGTTTCATCATAAAGCATTTCACCAGTGGCGGACTTAATGCCTTCGGCAACAACAATGATGTATGTTCCTGCCTTTACATCGCTCCTTAATACCCTGGCAAAATATGTGGTCTTCATGTGATCATATACAACATCAAGATCCACAGGTATTTCAGGTATAAGAATACAGTCAGCCTCAGCGCCAATGCCTCCCCTTAAGGCTGTGTGTCCTACATATCTACCAAACACCTCGACAACAAGGATACGGTTGTGGCTCATTCCGGTTGTTTTTAAATCCCTCGCAAAAACAGCTATCCTGTTAATAGCAGAGTCGCCGCCTACACTGTAGGGCTGAAGGTCAAGGTCCATAGTCTTCGGGACATGAATGCAGGGGATGCCCTGAGATATAAGGTCTACAACAACACTTCCTGTATCATCGCCTCCGCTTATGATCAGGGCGTCTATTCTGAATTTTTTGAGTCCCTCCTTTATTCTTTCGTATGTATTCGGGTCTGCTATCTTACTGATTTTAACCCGTGAATGGCCTGCCTCTGACCCTGCGAGGGATGCCTCAATTCGGCTCACCCGCTCTGCATCGAGCACAACCACCTCATCGATCTCCACAAGGTTATAAAGTCCTGCATATCCATTGGGGATGACAACGGATTCTATTCCCAATGAGTATGCCTTGCGGGCAGCACCTTTAATTACCGCATTGAGGCCGCCACAGTCGCCGCCGCTTGTAATGATTCCGATTCTTTTGATGTCAGTCATAAAATCTCTCCTCCTAACAAACTTTGATTTATTTCTTTTCTGACAATCTCAGGCCTCACAACCTTCCTTATAATATCAACCGTGTCAGTGACCTTTAATTTCTCAAAAAGCAACCCAAATTTAGCCTCCAGTTCCTTCATCATAGGCTCTTTTACGCTGAGTGGCAGATCCCACCATTTCTTCTTGAATGACCCGAATCCCTTTTTCCTCGTGCTGTAAATGAACTGTTCCTCTGTCTGGCCCTCTTTCCATTCCTTTGCATATTCCTGCTTTATGAATGTATAGACCTCCTCTCTGAATTCCCCGGGTAGATGTTTGCTATCATAGATTATATTCTGAAAACCTGTGGCAAGGTGAACCTCTGATGTGCCGGTTTCAGGGAACATATTGAATGCCTCCTCAGGAAGGGTTGATGCACCATGCTGAACACAGCCTGAGAGCCCATATTCCCTTCTCGAAATATCTGAGAGTGTTCTCAACGTATCAAAGTCTATCTTCACCTTCGCAAGGCTCCCGTCAGGCAGGACGACTCCTCCATGGGCTGTGCCTGTCTGCACGCTGAGTTTGCTCAGGCCTTTTTTGCCTTTGAATGTTTCTCTGAAACCATCAAGGTATGCCTTCAACTCCTCGGGTGTGCTGTTCTTGCCTCCTATTTCTCCAATCTCCCCGCCAATTGAGATATCTACCCCTTCAGGCTCAAGTCCCCTGATGTAAGATGCAAAGGCTGCGGTCAGCTCGAAGTTGGGCCTCTGCTGTTCTTTTATTGTTTGCCTTTCTAAATCAACGAGGGTTGATGTATCTATATCAATATTGTAAAACTCCGCATCAATGGCCTCCTTTATAAGACCGTGGAGGTAGTCTATCTCGGCCTGAGAGTTTTCAATATATTTTTTTCTTACCACCTGGAAATGGTCTCCCTGAATAAATACAGGCCCGTGATAACCTTCTTTTATTGCAGCAGCCATAATGGTGGCAGTATATTCGAGGGGCCTCTGCATTGTATAGCCTATCTCTGAGCGGGCAATCTCAAAGATAAAAGGGCCAACTCTCATTTCCTTGCCTTTTCTGAAAACAGCCCTCGCAACATCATATGTAAGTCCCCTGAGGTTCATTGCAGGCACTGTAAATCCCGGATAATTCCTGCCCATCTCTTCGTAAAAGGACTGAATGGATGAAGGCACAGCGCCCATTTTTTTTGCTGCCTCTATAATCAGCCTCTGGAGCGCCTTTCTTTTCTCAGCATCCGCATTAAAAACAGCCTCGTATATCAGCCCATCAACCAATCCTTTCAGGGCATCAGCATTTTTTACCTCCAGTTTCCCATTTGATAAAGCAAGACAATTTCTGAGTGCTGAAGTGGCTCCTGTCATTTAACATCCTCCTTATATTAATTTCTTCCCCTTCGAAGCCCCGCCTGTGGCGGGGTTTCGAAATTATTTGAACGGCCTCGATAGTTCTTTGCCAATATCCTCGACGGCCTTTCCAATCCCTTTACCTGTTTTCTCTATCTCTTTACCTGGAGCTATGAGAGTCCTGCCGAGGGATTCAGCAATTTCTCTCTGCATAGCTTCTTTAATGTCATTTTTTAAGTCTTTTGGGGGGCCATATACCCTGAACTTTAAATGTATTTCGCCTTTCTTTTTGATAAGCTCGGTGATAGCCTGGGTTGATGCCCCGAGAAACTGTCTTTTTATGCCCTGCGATGTCTCAAGTTGTAGGTTCTTTATCTTTGCATCAACAGGTGCATTGACAAATCCTGCCGCATACTTTACTTCGGAATTCATAGAGATAGAACCAGCCTTTGGTTTCACATCTCCGCTTTTGAGATAGGGCATTATCAGGGTCAGGTCGAAATTATTTATTATAACATCTGCACTGAGCTTTTCCTTTGAACCCTTACCTTTTATCTTACCAGAGCCAGGGGTTTTGCCTTTGATAGAACTATCAATGGTAAAGGAGATTTCCTTTTCATCGAGGTGTCCGAGGGATACTTTCATATCGTAGAGACTCAGTTTAAAAGGGATCCTGCCTGCCTTTTCATCAAGGAAATCCAGGCTGCCGCCATTAATCACAATGGTCTTCAGGGCAACCTCCATCCCGGGTTTTTCTTCTCCTGTAGATTTAAATGCTGGCAGATTAAACCTGCCATCTCTGAAGCGGACAAGATATATTTTGGGGGACTCCACATCTACCCTGCCAATCGCAATCCTTTTCTTTAAAAGTTCTGAAAGCCTCGGGTAAAGCCTGATTGACTTTATGTTTATTGTTTCCGCCTTTGCATCATCAGGCATGTATTTAATATCAGAGACTTCTAAGGATGCGAAGGCGAGCCTGACCTTTCCAATTGTGAACCCCCTGCCGAGTGCCCCCTCTATCTTTGTCCTGGCCAGTTCTGGAAGTTTGATGTAGAGGTATAAGAGAGGGATTAACAGAATAACAAGGAAAACCAATGCAATTAAAACTTTTTTCATTTAAACGTATTTTATAGGATAGTGCTCTTCATGGCAAGGGTAGAAATAGCAGATGGAAAATGGTAATATTTTGAGATGAGAAAACTGCTCGCTATATTTTTATTTGTCATATTACCTGTATCCCTCCTGGCCGAAGAACCCGCCCAGGTAAAAGTCAGGGTAAACATCCACGATGAATTTTTGAGGATTGTGTTTGAAGGGCCTGAGGCATTTGTATTTAAAGGAATAGTAAACCAGAAGGGCCAGGATATTATTGTCAACTTTCAGGGGGCTTTTGAAATAACAGATGTGAAGGCTCCATTTACACTTAAGGTAATTAAAAACTCTGTGGTTTTTTCTGCTGGAAGTTTCAAGGAAATGAAGACGTCTTTTCTTAAGTCACCCGGCCGCCTTGTCATAGATTTATATCAGGAGACAAAGACAGAGGTTAAAAAAGAAGAGGCAAAGGAGGAAATAAAAAAAGAGGAACCAAGAAAAGATGTTAAAACACTTGCGGCTAAGATACTGGAAGAAGAAGCAAAGAAGGGAGAAGCAAAGAAAGAAGAAACAAAACCCCTTAAAATCAGAACAATTATTATAGACCCGGGTCATGGCGGATACGAGTATGGTGTAGCAGGAAAGGATTACAGGGAAAAGGATGTAGTCCTTGATATCTCAAAAAGGCTCAGGGCACTTTTAGGCAAAGGCTCTGCCCAGGGTATTCTCACAAGGGGCAGCGATCAGTTTATGTCCCTCAGGGAAAGGGCTAACCTTGCAAACCTTAAAAAGGGCCAGGTTTTTATAAGCCTGCATATTGGCAGGCGTAAAAACATAATGCTTTATACCCCTGTAATTACAAAACCAACTCCCAAGGAAATAAAATCATTTTTATTGAGCAAGGGACAGGAGGGCTTTATAGATAAAAGCAATGCCCTTGCAGATGCAATGGCAAAAGCAATAGAGGAGGGCCTTGGCCCTGGCATAGCAATAAGAATACCGCTGCCTTACAGCGTTCTTTCAAAAGTCGAGGCAGCAGCCCTGATGATTGAACTGCCCTCTTTTGATGAAACAGATTACAATGAGGATTTTAAAACAAAACTGGTAAATATTATTTATAAGGGGTTTTATCTATATGCGGAGAGTGGAACGAGGTAAAGACAAATTCTGGCCTTATGTCTTTGTAACTGTCTTTGTGTTCACAGTCGTGGCAGCTATAAGCTATTTTTATTTTAAACCGAGACTTGCCATTAAGTCTCCGGCCGAAGTCAAAGAGGCTGCAAAACCATCACAGGGAGAAAAAGTCCCCCTGAAGCTCTATTACCCCAGGGGTGAGCGCCTTTCCATGGAAGAAAGGCAGGGAACAAAAAAGGACAATCCGCTTGCATCTGCCGAGGATGTGATAAGGGAATACCTTAAACCTTATAATGTAACCATCCTTGAACTTTATATGGATAAAGACGGTAATATTTACGCCGACCTCAGCGACACCCTGAGAAAGGAGTTCAAGGGAGGAGCCATCGAGGAGTATCTCATTGTCTCGGGGCTCCATGAAAGTCTAAAGGCAAATATCTCTGGATTCAGGGCACTAAAGATTTTAATAGAAGGCAAAGAGATAGAAAGTTTTGGAGGGCATATTGACATCTTCAATCCAATTGGAGGAGAGGTTGAAGGAAGTCGCTGAGCTGCCGATAGGTATTTTTGACTCAGGCATTGGCGGACTTACTGTCCTCAAAGAGATTTTAAAACAGGTGCCATATGAAAACACAATCTATCTCGGAGACACAGCAAGGGTTCCTTATGGGATAAGGTCTCCAGAGACCGTAACAAGATATTCTTTTGAAAACACAAGATTCCTTATATCCCAGGGCATTAAATTCCTTGTGGTCGCCTGCAATACATCTTCTTCTATAAGCCTTGCAGATCTTAAAAAAAAATTCTCGCTTCCCATAACAGGAGTCATTGAGCCAGGCGCAAGGGCTGCAGTGAGCCAGACCAGAACAGGAAAGATTGCAGTGATCGGGACAGAGGCAGCTATAAAAAGCAGGGCGTATGCAAAGACAATAAAGGCCTTCGATGATTCAATAGAGGTCACTGAAATTGCGTGCCCCCTTTTTGTTCCACTTGTTGAAGAGGGCTGGACAGAAGGAGATATTGCAGGGCTTGTTGCAGAAAAATATCTCTCCACGATTAAGGGCACGGACATAGACACCCTCGTCCTGGGCTGCACCCATTATCCGATGTTGAAAAATGTGATAGGGCAGGTACTCGGCCAGGGCGTAACACTTATAGATTCTGGAGTTGAGACAGCCAGAGAGGTGCGGCAAATACTCGTGGCTAATGCTATCATGAGGCGTAACAGTAAAGACAGTCAGAGGAAATTCTTTGTTACAGATTCCCCTGAAAAATTTATTTCAACAGGGGAAAAATTTCTCAGACATAAGATTACACATATTTCAAAAATAGAGTTAGGAGGATAAGATGCGGCCTGATGGGAGACTTGTTGAGGAAATCAGAAATGTCAAAATCACACGGAATTTTATAAAGACTGCCGAGGGCTCTGCCTTTATTGAAATAGGAAACACGAGAGTAATCTGCACTGCCTCAATAGAAGACAGGGTGCCGCTATTTCTCAAAGACCAGAAGAGAGGCTGGGTTACAGCCGAATATTCTATGCTCCCTCGCTCAACACCCACAAGGATAACGAGAGAGGCTACTACCGGAAAGGTAGGGGGCAGGACACATGAGATACAGCGCCTTATAGGGCGCTCATTGCGCTCGGTTATTGACCTTGAGACTCTCGGTGAAAGAACCGTCTGGCTTGACTGCGACGTCATTCAGGCGGATGGAGGCACAAGGACAGCCGCCATAACAGGGGCATTTGTGGCTCTTACAGATGCAGTAAAATATGCCTTGAGAAATGGAATTATCGAAAAGACACCACTTAAAGATTATATAGCAGCCATAAGCGTTGGCGTCGTTAATGGAGAGCCCCGCCTTGACCTCTGTTATGCAGAAGACTCTATAGCACAGGTTGATATGAACATAGTGATGACAGGCTCAGGAAAATATATAGAAATCCAGGGAACTGCCGAGACAGAACCTTTTGGTAGAGACCTTTTCCTGAGGCTCCTTGATATGGCAGAAAAGGGTATAATGAAATTAATTGCTGCCCAGCGTGATGTTCTTGAGAAATAATGGGTAGTGCCGGGTTTTCTAAATCCCGATTTCTCGGGATTCGACTCCTGCAGGGGGCAATAGAATTATTTTTCCTCTTATCTCTGCTAAGGTTATAAGAAGCATATGAAAAACCATTGAAATCTCCCAACATCCAAGTACAATGTTAAGTGAGAGCGGGAAAGGGATGCTATGGGAAAGGTTTACAAAGATAAACAATCAAAGGGCTGTGCATTGTGCAAACCTCACAAGCATGGCTGGGCTCCCAAGAAAAAGGCAAAGGTTATAGCGGTGGAAAAAGATATGGATAAGGAAATCACCGGGGCAACTGGCATTTCATCCAAAACCCAAAATATCCTGAGAGAGGGCTTAAATATCAATAAATACAGGATAGTCGGGAAGGCGGTTAAGAAGGAGAAGATGTACTAAATGGCAGGATATGAAGAATATGAAATTTGATCCCCTCAAACCTTACAACGAACTTCCCCTGCTTCCTCCAAAAGAAAATATCGAGACTAATGCAATCCTGAAAAAGACTGTGTCTGCCGGCAGGGCATTGGCAGAATTAAAGGGTCTCGGCAAAACAATTCCCAATCAGGCCATGCTGCTTAACACCATTGTCCTTCAGGAAGCACAGTCGAGCTCTGAGATTGAAAATATCATCACCACTGCAGATGCGTTGTTCAGGGCACTGACCGTTAAAACAGCTCAGGTGGACGCTGCAACAAAAGAGGTTCTAAGATACCGGGAGGCGCTGTCTGAGGTATACAGGGCGATTAAGAAAAGGCCTCTTCTGACAACAAACCTCTTTATCAAGATTTATCAGACCATTAAAGAGAATAGGGCTGGTATCAGAAACGTCCCCGGAACAACGATTGCGAATGCGGCCACAGGAGAAGTCATATACACACCTCCGGTTGGAGAATCACTTATCAGGGATAAACTGAAAAACCTTGAAGACTATATCCATGCAGAGAATGCTGTTGACTCTCTTGTTAAACTTGCTGTCATTCATTATCAGTTTGAGGCTATCCATCCCTTTACTGACGGCAATGGAAGGACAGGCAGAATACTGAACATCCTCTTCCTTGTTATGAAAGACCTTCTCGATTTCCCTGTGCTGTATCTGAGCAAGTATATAATCGAGAACAAGAACAACTATTACCGCTT
>JACROP010000171.1 GCA_016214385.1 Nitrospirota bacterium | reverse complement strand
TAAGGAGACGACGGGAAACACCCTGACTATTCAGGCGAGGTTCCAGGCAGACGAAGGCATAGAGCAGGCTGAGATCAGGGCAATAGATCCAACTGTTACACCCAGCGGGTGTATTGGATAGATTATCAAAATACTCATTGCTATATTCGGGAATGTTTTAGGTGAAGTAAAGAAGAAGCTGGTTACCTTTGGCCCTGGAGGAGATTCGGGATTTGTCACCTATGAGCTCAAAAACCCAAAACTATGGGATGTTGGAGTTGGTATCCATTATACAACATGGAAATGGCAATACCGTTTAAATTGTAACAGTCCATGGATAGATATAGATACCACAAGGCATAAAATATATGTGGTGTTAGAGTCCCCAAAAGACCCGTGGAAGCAAACGCCGTATAATGCTGCCAATGACCAGCTTCCATGGACTGAGGTTATGGATTATTCATGCATATGGGCTATTGGTTTAAAGGACAGGGATACCGCAGCAGGAAAAATAACCTAGAGGGTAAATGCATTGGGGCCCTCTCTTATTGAGTATGACTGCCCAGGGGGAGGAGGAACCTAATATTCATATCCTAAATTTGACTGCACTGAATTTCTGGAGAGACTTAAAGGGGGTCCTGGACTCGGAAAGTATGTTAACTGCACTGATTGCGCAACGATAGTATCAACATTTTCAAATATTTTAGGGTGTGATTTATGGCAATCTAGAATGGAATCTGGATTCTATTGTAATGAGATAATGGCAATTGGTCATACAACTTGGAGCACCCCTTGTGCGGCATGGGCATCGGTCGGATGGTGGGGAGGATTCGGATATCATGAAGTGGCATGGAAGGGTGCATGTGATGTCAATGACGAGGTCTTTGATGCATGCCTGAAGGTTGATGGTGATAGCGACCCAACGGGTGGCCCACCTCATACACCATTACTTCCTGTTAATTTGAAATTTGGGAACTGTGGAGACCTTTTATATCGTGATCGTTTAGCTTCGCCAACAGGATGTCCGAATTGTAATCCACAACCACCAACAAAACAACGCAGGCAGATAAAATGAGGGGAGGAATATAAAATGGTTACAAACCAGGAAAAAGAAAGAATTTCGAAACTATACGATACAAAGAAGTGGGTAGAAAAGACCGAGATAGGGAAACATATCTTTATCTGGAAGTTCTTTATGAGAGGAAAAGAAATTCCGGAATGGACATTAATAAAAAGTATCCCGGAAGAAATTTACGAAGGCGGAAGATTCCTTACCTATATGTGGAAGAGGATAAAAAGCGATGCAGAAGAACTAATCAAAATTGACATCGTGGAATCCGTTTCCTGGCACCGAGCACACGAAACCTTACTAGAATTGCTTGGTGAATATCAGGCCCTTCAACTCCCAGATGCTGCATCCCGAAAGATTGAATTAGGCGATGTTGCCTACATCGGTTTTGGAGAAACTATTCAATCCGCAATCTTTGCCCGTGCAAATATGATTGTCCGTATCCACAGTGTTGGAAAGCAAAATGTATCAGTTGTTGATATAGCAAAACAAATGGATAATCTATTTGTCACTAAACCAAAACTTTCTGAAAAGGGTGTTATTCCTGAGATTGAACTTTTTTCCTCAGAAAGGACTGCTACTAAAAGAGGCGAAAGGGTGGCGCTAAACATCAAAGCCAGAGACCCTCTTGATAGGCCGCTATGGTACAAGTTTATAGCAGAACAGGGGGAGATATTTGTTGAGGCTGAAAAGGTGTGGTTCTTACCTGAAAAAATAGGTCAACCACAGATCTCTTTATTTGCGGTCAATGAAAATGGTTTTGTGTCGGGTAAAAGCCTGGTCATTAAAGTAGAGTAAGGTGGTTATTGATAACTGCATAATAATGTCCGCTTTCTGTCATTCCCGCGAAGGCGGGAATCCAGACGCCGCTCCTGCGAAAGCAAGGAACTAAAGCCTGGATTCCGCATCAAGTGCGGAATGACAAAAATAGGACATTAAATTACAGGAGTCAATAGTTTGAGGTTGTAATCAAAATTTATATGGAGGTGCAATATGATTTCTGAAAAATATTTAGAAGAGGCAACCCTGATTTCAAAGGATGAGCTTTTAGAACATGCTTCTCTGTCGGTATTGCGTAATGCTTCAGCGGCTATCCCGTTTATAACAGATTGGTCAAAGGGGGGTGTTAGAAAAGAGCCCCTGGAAATTTTTGATATAAATGGGAAGCCCCTCTTTTACGATTACTCCATCAAAAAAGGAACTGACATCATTGGCACTGTCCGAACAAGTGCGAGTAAGATTCTGGGTTCGCCTGTTATAGCCTATGAGACAGGCCCAAGGTATTGGGATTTTGAGACAGCAGTTAAAAAATTAACCGCGAAGGTAAAAAGGGAATATCCTGGGCAGAAGATTTTCGGCACGAAACTCGTCTGCTACAGTTACCCCAAGCTCGGCGTTATGTTCGAGCTGGTCAATGAACAAGGAAGAAAGTCAAGACTTATCTTTGATGTCGCAGACCTTTCCTTGATTCCAGAGAAACCTCCAAAACCTGACATCGAAGGTGCATATGCCTGGTCATTCTATGATTCATTGTCAGAAGATGTTCGCAAGATCAGGCTGAGACGATATGATGAATTTAATAAATGGCGGGTGAAGATACCTGAGAAGACAAGAAAGAATCTCCGGATATCGCGAACATTGACTCCGTTTATAGACAAGATTATATGCAAGATAAAGATAAATGTAACAAAACAGCTTCAATTCTGCACACACTATAACTATAATGAAGCCCGCTCACACCACTGTTTTGTTCTTCATGCCCAGCAAAGGAATGATTACTGTGCCGTCGCAACCTGCCAGATGATTCTCTGCTATTACAGATATTACTATACTCAGGATCAAATAGCACCTGCCCTGAATTATGGCCCTGGTGGTTGCCCACCTGACCAGAGTGCGGGATATGAGCAATTGAGCTGCAATCATCTTGATGCAACCTATGACACATCACCCACATGGGAGGAGGCCCGTGACCAGATAAATGCCCTGCATCCTCTAAAGAGCGGGGTTCCTGGACATGCCCGTGCCTGTGCAGGGTATTCTTATGTATGGTGGTTATGTGATGGAGTTAAAGATAAAAAACTATATATCTATGACCCATGGCCATGGAATGCAGATTACAAGTTGGGTGGCGCTGTCTACTGGGAGGACTGGGATTCAGTTACCCACACTAATTATGTGTTTACACGGCTTTTATGTCCATAATGGTAGTTAAATGCAAATTAGAGACCCTGAGGCTGTAAGAAAAGTGGTAGCATCAGCAAGGAAACAGTCACCGGTTGCTGATGACCCCAAGTTCTCTGTTGTAAGGGATGCAGAGGTCGGTTCGCCTGTCATGGTTTATACACCAGAAGGTGAGCCATCGTTCTGGATGGTGCCGTTTTTGGTAAAGAACTCTGCATGCGGTTTCGCCTGTGTGGAATTATCAGGTGAGGTGAGTAAGCTCGGCATTTTTGGCTCTACGCCAGAAGATCGCCCAAGCTGGGTAGATGCCTCATTTTTTAAGAATCCACCCGATGCACTCTTTGCTGAGATTCGGGCTAAATTTTCAGGGTCAACAATATCAGAGCCTGTTTTTTCGTATGACGCAAGCCCTGCCAAATGGGCATGGAGGATTGAAGTTAAAAATAAGATTAGATCTATCATTTTCATAACTCC
>JACROP010000170.1 GCA_016214385.1 Nitrospirota bacterium | reverse complement strand
ATCAGCCTCTGTGACAATGCCAATCACATGGTTTTCCTCATCAACCACAGGCAGGCCGCTGATTTTATTTTCTGAAAGGAGTCTTGCAACTTCATGCAGGTCAGCATCCCTTTTAACAGCAACCACATTTTTGATCATCACATCACTGACGGGAATCTTCAGGGCAATCCTTTCTTTTGCATGCCGCAGTGCAATTGTATAAATCTTCTTAAGGTCTTCTTCAGTGATGTCCACATAGGTCTTTATCTCCCTGAGCGCAGCCCTCAGATCCTCGTCAGAAATCTCATAATCTTTTGGCGTGTTATTCATAAATTCAATCCTCCCTAACCCCTAATTTTATACGCAATCTAAATTAAGACGATGATTTAAATCATATCCCGCCATCGGCGGGACATTTTTTTTTCTTAAAGGGTGCGGTTGAAAACCGTCCACCTGTTTATTTATCCTATAACCTATCGCTATGAACTTTTATATAAACACCGCGGCACATAGAATATGGAGAATATGTCTACTTCTTATCTTTGCATTGTCCTTTTTTCCATCGATATCTTCTGCAACAACAGAATACGCCCGACAGACAGGTCTTCAGTGTAAGGAATGTCATATTGAGGCTATTGGAGGAGGACCGCTGACAAAGACAGGAGAGAAGTTCCTTGATGACATGAAGATAAAAGGCCTTTACAGGCCATTGACAAAGACACAGAGGGTGGTACGGTTTTTTATCGGCTATCTCCATTTAATGGCAGCAATTTTATGGTTTGGGACAATCCTTTATGTCCATATCCTTTTGAAACCTGCCTATGCTGCGAGAGGCCTGCCAAAGGGTGAGTTATTTCTCGGCTGGATTTCTATAATCATAATCCTTATAACAGGCATCCTTCTTTCTATTGCCAGGATACCATCATGGAAGGCGTTTTACCTCACAAAATTTGGCATACTTTTAAGTATAAAGATATTCCTCTTCCTGATCATGCTTTCAACTGCATTGATTGTGACATTCTTTATCGGCCCAAAACTCAGAAGGCAGAGAATAGCTGCCATGAAAAAGGAGTCACAGGACCTTACCCTGGATGACCTCTCTCAATTCGATGGTAAGGATGGAAGGCCTGCGTATATAGCCTATAAGGGTTTGATTTATGAAGTCACAAAGAGCAAATTCTGGAAGGATGGCTCTCACCTGAAAAAACATCTGTCAGGCAGTGACCTGACAGATGTCCTGAAGACTGCGCCCCATGGAGAGGAAAAGATTCTTCCAATGCCTCAGGTTGGAAAACTTATATTAACCATGGAAAAGCCTCCAAGGCCTTTTCATGAAGGGCTCTTTTACTTCTTCGCTTATATGAATCTCGTCCTGGTATTCCTCATCGTATTTGTGATAGCACTCTGGAGATGGGCATGATTGATTCCCTCTTAGAACGGATTAAAAAAGATTTTAAAGGTGAATTTGCCCATTACCGCTACTTTGAGCCTGAGGCTGCAAGATATTCTGAACCGGAAAGACCGATAAAAGAAGAGATTAAAAATGTCCTTGAAAAAAGGGGCATCGCCAGGCTTTTTACCCATCAGGCAGAGGGCATAGACCTTATTAAAAAAGGGCATCACATAGTCGTTATGACCCCTGCTGCCAGTGGAAAAAGTCTTATTTACAACATCCCTGTGCTTGAGGCCATTATGGATGATTCAGCCGCAAAAGCCCTCTACCTATTCCCGTTAAAGGGGCTTGAGCAGGACCAGATAAAAACCTTGCGAGAGCTGGCTTTAGACCTTAACATTGAATACCCTGGCGAGGTCTATGATGGGGATACAACTGCTTACAGGAGGAAAAAGATAAGGCAGGCTCTTCCAAATGTAATATTCTCAAATCCTGACATGCTTCACCTCGCCCTCAATGCATTCCATACAAAGTGGGTTGAGTTTTTTAAAAACCTGCGATTCGTTGTCATTGATGAAATTCATACATACAGGGGTGTTTTTGGCTCCCATGTTGCCCAGGTGCTGAGGCGCCTTCGGAGAATCTGCAACTACTATGGCTCCTCTCCACAATTCATCGCATGCTCGGCAACCATTGCAAACCCTGCTGAACTCGCAGGAAATTTAACAAGCCTTGATTTCACTGTTGTTGACCGTTGCGGCGCTCCGAGGGGCGGCAGGCATTTTCTTTTTATAAACCCCTATGGAAGCCCTTACACTGCATCAACAAAGCTCTTTAAATTATCTCTTGATACTGGCCTTAAAAGCATTGCCTTTACCAAGGCAAGGAAGATAACCGAACTCATGTATAGCTGGCTCATAGATGCCCATCCTCAATACCAAAACACTGTAAGCTCCTACAGGGCTGGATTTCTTCCATCTGAGAGGAGGGAAATAGAGAGGAGGCTGTTTTCAGGAGAGCTTGAAGGAGTAATATCCACAAGCGCCCTTGAGCTTGGAATTAATATCGGCGGCCTTGATGCCTGTATCCTTGCAGGCTATCCAGGCTCTATTGCAAGCACATGGCAGCGCGCTGGCAGGGTCGGCCGACATGGCCAGGACGCTCTTATTGCACTGGTTGCCCTTAAAGATGCACTTGACCAGTATTTTATGCGGCATCCTGATGATTTTTTTGGCAGGAGTCACGAGGCAGCGATGATTGATACGTCAAATACATCAATACTTAAAAAACATCTGCCATGCGCAGCAGCAGAGATTTATTTAAGGGCAGAGGATTCTGTTTATGACACCCATGAACTCGCACCTGTTATAAATGAGCTTGTATCCGAAGATGCCCTTAAGCCCGGCAAAAAAGGCGATATATGGTTCTCGCCAAGGCGTTATCCCCAGCGTGAGGTGAGCATAAGAGAAATAGGGAGGATTTTTAATATCTACATCAATAACAAACGCATAGGAGAGATAAGCGGCTCTAAAGTTTTCAGGGAGGCCCATCCCGGAGCCATCTATCTTCACCGCGGAAGGCAATACATGGTTGAGGATTTAGATATTGTTAATGCGAGGATTTTCTGCAAAGAGGTAGATGTAACCTACTATACCCAGGCAATAATCCATGAGGAAACAGAGGTTATAAAAGAAATCGAAAAAAGAAAGTCTATAAGCTTTAAAGGTGTCAGTTGGGGACAATTAAAAACAACATATAATGTAATCGGCTACTGGAGGCGAAAGCTCTTCAGCCAGGAAAAGATTGGAAGATATCCTGTGGAGCTTCCTTCGTGGAGTTTTGAGACTTACGGCCTGTGGATAAAGCTTGATTCAAAGCTCCAGTCCCTTATCGAAAAGAAAAGCCTTGATTTTCCAGGAGGGCTCCACGCCTTTGAGCACGCTTCAATATCAGCCCTGCCGCTCTTTGCAATGTGCGATAAAGGTGACCTTGGAGGAATAAGTTATCCAATTTATCCCTCCTTCGGTGTGCCAGCAGTATTTATTTATGACGGCTATGAGGGCGGCGTGGGCCTTACAAAAAGGGGGCTCGATGTTATGCCAGAATGGATTGAGGCCGCCAAAAAAATAATAGTTGAATGTCCATGCGAAGATGGCTGCCCCTCATGCGTCCAGGATCCCCAATGTGGCTCAGGAAACGAACCGCTGGACAAAAAGGCAGCGCTGATAATCCTTGAAAATGCATAGCGTGCGCATTCCCCACCCCTCATATTTTTTGCCTAAACTCCTTGACCGTAAAAACACGATATGCTAAAGAGTGCTATGGATTATTCTATAAAGATGGGCGGAGAGGCTGGGCAGTGCTTACAGACCATCGGCCATTTCCTATGCAAAGTGTTTCTCCGCGGTGGTTTT
>JACROP010000169.1 GCA_016214385.1 Nitrospirota bacterium | reverse complement strand
GGTTTGTAAATGGAACGGTCAGCAGAAGATGCAATACGAGACAAATTACAGGATGAACTCTTGCGAAGCGAAAAGCCACACGAAGCCGAAGCTTGGGCTAATGCTTTGAGGTCTTTTATGATTGCCGTTGGCATACAGAATAACCTTGAAAGATTACCGAATGCGTGAGACTTCAATTTCACCGGGGGCTGATGTATCAAGATTGGTTAGTTTGTATTTTCCTTCTTCTAATTTTTCAATCTTGATGCGTTGTGTTGGATACCATAAGGCAGTTCTGGTAATGTCGCCTATATGGATAATTCGCCATTTTGAACTATCCATAAGTGATATTTCTAATCCGTCTTTGTGTGTTTTCATTATACTGGTTTCCATATTGCCCCCTTATTTTTCGTTAATCTATTTTATGCACAACCAGTTATTAGACAGTTACAAGACTATATCAGAAAGTTTTGCTCCGGTCAATAGCCCTTGAAGGCATTATTGACATATCTACTCATTATCATTATACTTTTCAAATGACTAATATGCTATTACTGGTATTAGTCAGATTCAAATTCTATGCTACCTATACCAAGCGATATTTTGATTCAATTCGAGGCTGTCCTGAAAAAAAGGGCGGTGCCTGTTTCCCGCCGCGCGGATTATAGGAAGTGGCTCCTGTACTATCTTGATTTTCGAAGCAAATATTCTCTTCCGGATTCCAAATCGGAACATGTGCGTTTGTTTATCGAAAAATTGCGAAAGAAGAATCAGTCGCCCGAACAGCAAAAACAGGCAGCGCATGCCCTTTCTCTCTTCTTTCAGTCGCTGAATGCAGAGACAAAGGCTGCGACAATATCCACATCGTCTCAATACCGGGCAACCACAGAGGGATTGCCCCTACAGGTATCGGATGCAGCAACATCCCCCTCCACCCCCTTTATTAAGGTGGAATCTTCCAATAACTTATCGAAGGCTGAGGCGATAACGCCGATATATTCCCCTCTTTCGGATATGCAACAACCGGACAGTGTACAGAAAACAGAGCTTGCTATACCACATATTAAGGAGTTCATAAGTAATGCCCCCTCACCCTCGCCCTTTCCCGCCAGGGGAGAGGGTTGTAATATTTCCCCGCCCTTGAGGGGAGGGGATAAAGGGGAGGGTGATGTAAGTGGTTTTTCCAATGGCCGTATTAGTAAATCGGCTTTCAGTCGTTTTAATGAATGGCGCTGCTTGGAGAAATCCGGGTCTCCTGCTTGGGACAAGCTTATCGACAATCTCGCGGCAGAAATCAAGATGCGGCACTATTCCAGAAAAACGCTCAAGGCCTATGCGGATTGGGGCCGCAAGTTTCAGGGCTTTCTGCATAACAAGCCCCCTGACGAATTGTCGGCAGCGGATGTCAAGGCATATCTCACGCATCTGGCGGTAAAATGCAAGGTGTCGGCCTCAACTCAGAACCAGGCGTTCAACTCTTTATTGTTTCTGTACCGGCATGTTCTGAAAAAAGATTTTGGCGATCACAAGGACATTCCCCGTGCGAAGAAATCGAAATATATACCTGTTGTTCTTTCGAGGCGGGAAATTGACGCTGTATTGAAGCATCTTTCATATCCCTATGATCTTGCGGTCAAACTGCTGTATGGCTGCGGGCTTCGTCTCTTTGAATGTGTGCAATTGCGGGTGAAAAATTTCAATTTCGACGACGGAATCCTTACTGTCCATGGCAAGGGCGGTAAAGACAGGACTGTGCCTATTCCGCAGACAATCATGCTGGAGCTGATAGCGCAGTTTAAGGCAATACAAAAACTTCATGATGAAGACATTGCTAATGGCTACACTGGCGTCTTTCTCTATGACCAACTCGAAAAGAAATATCCCTCAGCAGGTAAGGATTTCATATGGCAATGGTTTTTCCCGCAGCAGTCGCTGACTTTTGTGGAGGAAACGAAGGAGCGGCAGCGGTATCATCTTCATGAAACACACGTCCAGCTGGCGCTTTATGAGGCGGTCCGTCGGGCGAAACTCACAAAACGAGTAACCTCCCATACCTTCCGCCACAGTTTCGCCACCCACCTCTTGCAGGCCAATTATGATATCCGCACTATTCAGGAACTTCTTGGCCATAGTGACGTAAAGACCACGATGATCTATACCCACTGCGTGCCGTCGAGGACCCTGAAAGAGGCAAAGAGCCCCCTTGATTTTTAAACAGCTTTGCCACTCATCTTCTTGAAAACGGCTATGACATTAGAACTATTCAGGAACTGCTCGGACATAAATTTCTACAGACGACAATGATCTATACCCATGTTGCTTCAAAAAATATTCTGGGGGTGCGGAGTCCGCTGGATAAACAAAGCTGGGGTTAAGTTTTGTCAGCCTGATAAAAAAACTCCCTCACTCATCATTATAAGTTAAACTTAGAGATTGTTTCGTCACGGTCGGAATTGAGTCGAAGTTGAAATCGCCTATCCTTCGCTTGTAGAAAGCTTTACGTTTTGGTTTTGGATTTAGCAATTGCTTTGATGATATAATCTATCCATGCAGCTTACTGAAAATGCACTTAAGGTATTAAGGGCCCGTTATCTCCTTAGAGATGAGGAGGGAAGGGTCAAAGAAACGCCCGAGGAGATGTTTCAAAGGGTGGCCCGTACTATAGCATCTGCCGAGGCAATTCATGGCGAAAGCCCTCAGGAATGGGAGGAGAAGTTTTATGACATGATGAGCAATTTACTCTTCCTTCCGAACTCCCCTGCCCTGATGAATGCAGGGAAAGACATTGGCCAGCTTGCTGCCTGCTTTGTCCTTCCGGTTGACGACTCCATGAAAGGCATCTTTGACTCTCTCAAGAATGCAGCCCTTATACTTCAGAGCGGTGGTGGCACGGGTTTTTCTTTCTCAAGGCTCAGGCCAAAAGCAGACATCGTAAAATCCACCGGAGGCATTGCCAGCGGACCTGTGTCTTTCATGCGCATATACAACACAGCCACAGAAGTTATAAAGCAGGGTGGCGCAAGGAGAGGCGCCAATATGGGCATTTTAAGGGTAGACCACCCTGACATCATAAATTTCATAAGGATAAAAAGGGATGTGAGGGAACTTACCAACTTTAATATATCGGTCGCCATAACAGATGCCTTTATAGAGGCACTCAAGGCAGACACAGATTATGAGATCATAAACCCGAGGAGTAAAAATGTAACAGGACACCTGAAGGCAAAAGATGTATTTAATGAAATAGTAGAAAGCGCCTGGGAGACAGGCGACCCTGGCCTTGTATTTATAAACAGGATCAACAGGGACAACCCTACCCCCAACATTGGAGACATAGAGAGTACCAACCCCTGCGGAGAACAGCCACTCCTTCCATACGAGGCGTGTGTGCTCGGTTCCATAAATTTAGCGAAGATGGTAAAAACAGTGACAAGTGACAAGTTACAAGTTACAAGTAAAGACAAAGACTCGTCACTTCGATACGAAGTTGATTTTGAAAAACTCGGAAAGACAGTACAGCTCGCTGTCAGGTTTCTCGATAACACCATTGATGTAAATAAATATCCTGTGCCAGAGATAGAAAAAATGCACAAGGGTAACAGGAAAATAGGCCTTGGTGTCATGGGCTGGGCTGATATGCTTATAAAGATCGGGATAAGATATAATTCAAAAAAGGCATTCAGCCTTGCAAGAGAGCTAATGAGATTTATCAGATCAAAGGCAAAGGAGGCATCAGAAGAGCTTGCACAAAAAAGGGGGGTATTCCCGAATTTCCATGGCTCTATTTATGATGCACCAGGAATGCCAGAGGTAAGAAACGCCACAACCACAACCATTGCCCCTACCGGAACTCTCTCCATAATAGCTAACTGCTCCAGCGGTATAGAGCCACTTTTTGCAATAGCTTACAGGAGACTTGTCCTCGATACAGAGATCTATGAGATAAACCAGCACTTCCTGAACATAGCTCATGAGCGGGGATTTTACAGCCCTGAACTAATAGAAAAAATCACAAAAAAAGGTAACCTTAAAGGCTTCAAAGAAGTGCCTGTAGATGTAAAAAAAATATTTGTAACAGCTCATGAGATACCACCTGAAGACCACATAGAGGTCCAGGCAGCTTTTCAGGAATTTACTGATAATGCTGTCTCTAAGACTATTAATTTAAAACAGAGGGCAACAAGGCAGGATGTTGCAAAGGCATTTCTGCTCGCCTACGAAAAAGGCTGTAAGGGAATAACCATCTTCAGGTACGGCTCTAAATTCGGCCCATTAGTGAAATTCGAGGACAGGGACTAAAATTTTCTCATTATTGACTTGAATCTTAACGATGGGTTATAAATAACATAAGGATTGAAAGGACTAATTTAAGTGAAAATTGTCAGGAATTTTTTAAATAACCTTCCCCTTACCACAAAACTTCTTTATATGATGCTCATTTTAAGCCTTGCCATGATTATTGTCCTCTTTATCCTGTATACCAATGCTACAAAAAATATAATAAACGAGGTTCAAAAGCACACCGAAGACCTATCCACAGCCATACAGGTAAGCGTATGGAAGCTCACCACTGCAGAGTATACGGACACAGAAACCCTCACAGAATATCTAAAAGAACTCAAGGCAAAGGGTATCGGCGAAATAAATATCATAAGCACAGATGAAGAGGTTATTGCCAGTTCAAATCCCCGAAAACTCGGTGGGAGGCTTGACCCCAAAAAGAAGAAAATTATAATCAAGGCACAGCTCGGGGAGCCTATAAGCGAAATTGGAGAACCCTCGAAAGAAAAACGTCCATATAACATAATCCTGCCGGTCATAGTCGGGGACGAGTTTTTCGGGTATATACACCTGAGCCTGCTCCTCGACGATTTTAAAATGCTATCCAAGAGAAACTATATAGAGCGGCTTATAGCAACCTTGCTTGTCTTCAGCCTCGGCATAATAGGAGCAATCTTCCTCTCAAGGAAATATACGAAGCCAATACATCAGGTTGTAGAGGCGGCAAAAAGAGTTGCCACGGGTGATTTGAGCCAGACGCTCCCGCAGGAACGAAAAGATGAAATCGGAGACCTCACAAGGAGTTTCAATGATATGATTATGAAGCTAAGGACACACAGGGAGCTTGAAGAGAGGCTTATAAAGGCTGAACATCTGTCTAAAATAGGCCACCTGGCCTCCAGCATTGCCCATGAGATAAGAAACCCGTTGAATTTTATCAGTTTGAGCATCGACCATTTAAAAGGGAAATTCCCTCCGGAGGACAAAGAGAAAAAGGAGAAATTTAATACCCTTATATTAAACATAAAAGACGAAATCAGGCGGCTTAACAAATTGGTCGAAGATTTCCTCAACTACGGGAAACCCATGAAAGTAAAAAAACAGTGGAGCAACATTGGCCCTCTGCTTGAAGAGACAGTAACGCTTGTGAGAGGAGAAGCAGAGGAACAGAAAATTACTATTAAAACAGTTACCGTTCCCTCAAGTCTCTATGTCGACCCTGAGCTTATGAAAACCTGTTTTCTCAATATAATCCTTAATGCCTTTCAGGCAATGCCTCAGGGGGGCACGTTGGAAATCACATCCTTACCAGCAGAAAAGGGTTTTAACATAAGTTTTTCTGACAGCGGCACAGGGATCTCTAAAGAAGACCTGCCAATGGTCTTCGAGCCCTACTTCACGACCAAGAAACTTGGTATAGGTCTTGGCCTTGCCCTGACCAGGAGAATAATAGAAGAACATTCAGGCAGCATAGAGATAGAAAGTGCACCTGAAAAGGGCACAACTGTAAAAATCTTTATCCCGGAAGATGCCGCTACTACGCTGGCAACTGTTGAATCAATGGTGGCGGATGGAAATCATGCGTAAGGGAAGCATCTTAGTCGTAGATGATGAACGCTCGCAGAGAGAAATACTAAAAACAATCCTTGAGGATGAGGGCTATGAAACATATCTGGCATCTGGCGGCAAGGAAGCATTAAAAACCTTTAAAGAGTTTCGCCACGACCTGATACTCACAGACCTCAAGATGCCGGATATGGACGGCATAGAACTAATGGATTCAATACCAGAAGAGCCCCTGCAGCCAGCAATAATAATAATGACAGCCCACAGAACCATATCATCGGCAGTTGAGGCTATCCGAAAAGGGGCCTTTGACTACCTCACCAAACCCCTCGATAAAGAAGAGCTTCTAATAGTCTTAAAAAGGGCCATGGAGAGGATGAACCTCCTGAAAGAGAATTATCTCTTAAAGCAAGAACTCATCTCCCATTTCAAGCTCGACAATATTATAGGCAACTCTCTTAGGATGAAGGAGGTTTTTGACCTTGTAAAGAAAGTGTCTTCAAGCCACGCAACCATACTGCTCTGTGGTGAAAGCGGTACAGGGAAAGAACTTATAGCAAAGGCCATTCATTACAACAGTCCGCGGAGAACAAAACCATTTACGGCCATCAACTGTGCTGCAATACCGGAAAACCTGCTTGAATCTGAACTCTTTGGCTATGAGCCAGGCGCCTTTACAGGCGCTACATCGAGAAAGATAGGGCTGTTTGAAGCTGCTAATGGAGGGACCCTCCTCCTCGATGAGATAGGAGACCTCCAGATTCCAATGCAGTCAAAGATTTTGCGTGTCCTGCAGGAAAAAGAAATAAGGAGGGTTGGAGGAAGGGAAAATATAAGAGTGGATGTCCGCATAGTAGCCGCAACAAACAAGGACTTAGAGCGTGAGATGAAAAAAGGCAACTTCAGGGAAGACCTTTATTACAGACTCAAAGTGATTACTATAAGTCTTCCTGCCCTTAGAGATAGAATCGGTGACATCCCTGAACTAACTGAATATTTTATCTCAAAGTTCAACAAGGAATTTGGCAAAAGAATAAAGGATATAAGAGAAGATGCCCTGAAAGTTCTTATGCAATATAGCTGGCCTGGAAACGTAAGACAACTTGAGTCAGCAATAGAAAGGGCAGTCCTGCTCGGCGATGGCGAATGGATAACTGTGAAGGATCTGCCTGAAGAGATAAAAAGGCCAATCCTCAGTGCAGGCTCTATTGACATAGAAATACCTGAGGGAGGCCTCAACTTTGAAGAAGTCGAGAAAAATTTACTTATAAAGGCCATGGAAATGGCCAACGGCGTGGTTGCCAGGGCAGCAAAACTCTTAGGTCTGAGCTATAAAACCTTCTGGTACAGGTGGGAGAAATTTGGCCTTGATGAAAATTATCCCGAAAAAAGGAAAGAATTCCTTAAAAGAGGTAGTAACCTTTAAAGACCATCCATAAAAAATCCCGAAGATTCGGGACTTTTTCAGACGCTCCCTCCCTGGCATGTTTATTGATAATATTCAGGTGATTTAAATCCAAAATAAAGGAGGTGAAAACATTATGAAAAAAGCAATTGCTCTCGTCGTTTCTTTGATTTTAGTTGTTGCCTTCGGCACAGTGGTCATGGCCCAGGAAAAAGCTCCGGCCAAGCCAGCAGAAAAAAAGGAGGCAGCCCCGGCTGAGAAAAAAGCCCCTGCAACGGTAAAGCAGGTAACAGGTGAGGTTGCAGCCGTTGACGCCAATGCCAAGACTGTCACAGTAAAAGCCAAGAAGGCCGATGTTGTCATCAGTGTTACTGACAAGACCAAGATTACCCTCGGCAAGGAAAAAAAGACCCTCGCTGACATCAAAGCCGGTGACAAAGTAACAGTTAAATACACCGAGGTTGACAAAAAGAATGTAGCAAAGTCCATAGCCATCGCAGCACCAAAAAAGACTGAGAAGAAACCAGAAGCAAAGCCCGCTGAAAAACCTGCTGCAAAGCCTGCTGAGAAACCAGCAGAACCAGCTAAAAAGCCCGCAGGGTATTAAAAGTTGGCTGAATAATTTTTATATGGGCCGGTTTTAATCCCGGCCCTTTTTTTATGGTAAATTTTGCTCCGAAAACACATTTATCGTGTGACGCATAATCCTTATCTTTCCTGTCATTCTGGCTTGTCCAGAATCCTTCTTGAACAAAACCTGATTTAACCACGAAGAACACGAAGGGCATGAAGAAAAAAATTAAAGCTTTCTTTTTATCGCACTTCGTGATCTTCGTGCCCTTCGTGGTTTATGATTTCCTATGCTTCAAGAATGATTCCCGACGAGCGGGAATGACACAGGAGAGGACTTATTTTCATTCCCCTTCGTGAGCCAAGTAGGTTTTAATATTTCAGTGATGCTTTTTCCTGGTCGGCAACAATAATTAGGGCAAACCTCTCAGGGTCGAGATATTTCTTTGCAACCCTCAGGACATCGTCCTTTGTGACTGCATTAATATAATCTTTATATTTATCAATATAATCCAGGCCAAGGCCATAATACTCTACAGCCACAAGAAAATCGGCTATTTTCCGAGAAGTATCTATTCTCAACGGAAAACTCCCTGTAAGATATGCCCTGGCATCTTGAAGCTCTGTATCAGAGATCGGTTCCTCTCTTATCCTTTTTATCTCTTTTAATATCTCAGCGACTACAGCGTTTGCTGATTCGTTCTTTGTCTGAACTCCAACCTGAAAGGCACCCTTTTCTTTGTTGGTAGTAAAAAAGCTGTGGACATCGTAGGCAAGCCCTTTTTCATCACGGATATTCTGCATGAGCCTCGATGCAAACCCTCCAGAACCGAGGATGTAGTTCGCTATTGACACTGCATAATAATCAGGGTTATCCCTCTTTATTCCAAGGTGTCCCATGATGATATTTGCCTGAGTCAGATCTCTGTTTATCTTTATGACCTTGCGCCCTTTAAGAGGCTCAGGGGAGTGGGGTAAAGTCGTTGCGACTCGTGACTGAGGTGAGTCAAGTTTTTGCGGCTTCCACCGGTCAAAATATTTTGCCATCAATGATTTCACTTCATCTGAGGATATATCGCCCACAACAGCCATTACGGAATCGTTCGGCACATAATAGCGTGAATGGAAACTGACAATATCTTCCCTTGTCAGGGCATCAAGAGTCTCTACAGCGCCTTCGACAGGCCTGCCATAAGGGTGATTGCCGAATATGGCTTTCTTGAATGCCTTTGAGGCAACTGCACCAGGCTCCTCCTCCTGAGCCTTGATGCTTCCCTTAATAAGTGCCTTTTTCCTGTTTAATTCTGTTTCAGGGAAATTCGGATTCACAATTATATCTGAAAGAATGGAGAAGCCTAGTTCAATATCTTTTTTCAGCACAGAGAGGGCAACGGTAATATAATCGTCTCCGCCAGAACTATCGAGAGAGGCTCCGACAAACTCTATTTCCTCGCTTATCTGGGCAGACGTCCTGTTTCTTGTGCCCTCTGTGAGCAACTCTGCTGTAAGGTTTGAGAGCCCTGCCTTTTCCTCAGGTTCCATAAGTGTTCCTGCCTTAATACCAACAGTAACCATAACAACAGGTAAATTTCGTTTTTCAACAACAAGCAAAGTAAGGCCGTTGGGAAGGGCTTCTCTTTTTACGTCAAGCGCATAGGCAGGAAAGACAGCAGACAGTAAACAGTAAACAGCAAACAGTAAGGATAAAAATAGTCGATAATCAATAACCACGGCTCGGCAGTCCTTTAACTTTTCACTTTTCACTTCTCACTTCTCACTTTTATCGGTATTAATATTCCCACTGTTCTCTGGTCTTCTACAAGATATTTTCTTGCAACAGCCTGAACATCTTCTGGCGTAACTTTTCTTATACCTTCGATGTACAGGTCTTTCAACCTCCAGCTTTCAATCATCTCGAACATTCCTATGACCCTGACCTGAAAAGAAATGGAGTCCTGTCCCATAATAAAAGCAGCCTCGAGTTGGTTTTTTGCTTTCTGAACTTCCCTTTCTGAAGGGGGTTTCTGCTTAATCTTTTCAACCTCTGCGTATAATGCCTGCTCTACATCCTCTATGGATTTACCGGGTGCTGCAGTCCCATAAAGATAAAAAAGGAAAGGGTCTCTGTAAAGCCCCTCATAACCTGCGCCGGCTGACTGGCATAGCTGTTTCTCATAAATCAGGCTTTTATAAATCCTGGCACTCTTGCCGCCTGAAAGGACCGATTCCATGACCTCAAGGGCATAACTGTCTTTATCGAGGATGTTGGGCACCTTATATGCTGCTATTACATAAGGCAGTTCAGCCTCTTTTTTCACATATATCCGCCTCTCGCCCCTCTGAGACGGCTCACTTATCTTAGTGTTGGTGGGCTCTGGCCCTCTTGGGATATGGCTAAAGGCATTATTTATTTTCTCAATTATAATTTCAGCTTTTACATTCCCGGCCACAATGACAACAGCATTATTCGGGGTATAATATGTGCGGTAGTAATCCCATAATTCATCCCGTGTAATGCCACCTATATCAGGCATCCAGCCGATTACAGGCCACCTGTAAGGATGATTTTTAAAGGCAGCAGCCACAACTTCTTCATATACAAGCCTCTGCGGGTCATCCTCATACCTCATTCTTCGCTCTTCCATAACTACATTTCTTTCGGCGAGGGTCTCTCTTTCATTCATAATGAGGTTCTGCATCCTGTCAGACTCAAGCTCTATAGAAAGGTCAATCCTGTCCGAGGCGAGTTTTTGATAATAAGCAGTGTACTCTTTTGTGGTAAAAGCATTGTCAACACCACCTGCCCTTTGAACGATTTTTGAAAAACTCTTTGTCCCATATTTGCGGGTACCCTTAAACATCATGTGCTCCAGGAGATGACTCAGACCTGTTTTGCCGATATATTCATTCCTTGAACCAACGCGGTACCATATCTGAAATGTCGCAACAGGGGCATTGTGATCTTCAATAACAATAACCTTCAGGCCATTGGGGAGTACTTCTTCCTTTATCGTACCGGTACGGGTCGATTCCGACTGGGCGGAGATGGTTAAAGGAAACAGAAATAAAACAAAAAGGATTTTTAGTGCTATTAATTTGTAAGGAAAATTGCCGCGAGATCCGGATTTCATACCTTGTAACTATATCAAAATCAGAGGACTTGTCGCAAGGTCAAATCTGAATCCTATCCAAACCTCTTAATGCCTTGCCAAATAAAGAATAAGATGCTAAGCTTCTGTAAGAATGGAGCTAAAAGAAGCCCTCTTTCTTGTAAGAAAGAGAATTGCCGAAGCAGCCCGCAGGGCTGGAAGAGACCAGAAAGGTATCAGGTTAGTAGCAGTTACCAAAAACGTTGAAATTCAGAGGATTATACAGGCCATTAATTCTGGAGTAAATATCCTGGGCGAAAGCAGGGTTCAAGAGGCACAGAAGAAAGTGACGAGTAACGAGTTACGAGTTACGAGTGGCAGGATAGAATGGCATCTGATAGGACATTTACAGACAAATAAAGCAAATATTGCAGTCCAATTATTTGATTTAATCCATTCCATTGATTCCATACATCTGGCACAGGAGCTAAATAAACATGCCCGGAGGATAGGTAAAATTCAACCTATCCTCGTGCAGGTAAAACTTTCGGAAGAAGCGACAAAGTATGGAGTATCAGAAGAAGGGCTTATGGAGATTATTGAGACGGTGAGTAATATGGAAAATCTAAAACTCGAAGGGCTGATGACAATTCCACCATTTTTTGAAGAATCCGAGAAGGCAAGGCCCTATTTTAGAAGGCTCAGAGAACTTAAAGAAGAACTAAATAACAGAGGTTTTGCCCTTAATGAGTTATCCATGGGCATGTCCGGTGACTTTGAAGTAGCAATCGAAGAAGGGGCCACTATGGTGAGGGTCGGCACAGCAATTTTTGGCGAAAGAACGCAAAAAAATAAAACCCCGGACCACTAAAAGGACATACTATGAGAATTGGCTTTATAGGCGGCGGGAACATGGCAGAGGCATTGATTAAAGGAATAGTCAGCAGTCGGCAGTCGGCAGTCAGCAGTCTTTTAGTATCGGAACCGAGAGAAGACAGAAGAAAATATCTCCAGCAGACTTATGGCGTAAAAACAACAGGGTCTAATAAAGATGTCGCCTCTTCGTGCAACATAATAATCCTTGCGATTAAGCCCCAGAATATGGCGGCAGTACTTGATGAGATATCAGATTTGGTAACAGATGAAAAGACAGTGGTATCAGTAGCTGCTGGAATTGCATTTTCATATCTCCAATCAAAGCTCAAAACAAAAAAACTCATACGGGTAATGCCCAATACGCCTGCACTCATCCAGGAGGGGATATCTGTTATGTCAATGTGTGAATGCATCTCTGATAAAGATATTATGGCGGTAAGAGATATTTTAATGTCAGTAGGAAGACTCCTTGTGCTTCCTGAAAAATACATGGATGCTGTAACTGCCCTTTCAGGAAGCGGGCCTGCGTTTATTTCATTCTTTGTAGAGGCAATGATAGAGGGTGGTGTAAAAATGGGACTTAGCAGGGATAATACTATAGAGCTTGTGATACAGACGTTCATCGGCACAGCAAAACTCCTCGATACAGGCATGTCTCCTGAAAAACTCAGAGAGATGGTAACATCTCCCGGAGGCACTACAGAAGCAGGACTTAAGGTGTTTAATGAACAAAGGTTTAAGGATACTGTTATATCTGCAATTGAAGCAGCAACGAATAGAGCAAAGGAGCTTGGGAATAAAAGGGGTTAAATGTTTATACTCGCCAATCTGTTAATAGCTGTAGCAAAGATACTCGATATTGTGCTGTGGGTCTACATGTGGATTATTATAATTGCTGCCCTTATAAGCTGGGTAAGCCCTGACCCCTATAACCCCATTGTGCGGTTTCTGTATGCAGTAACAGAGCCTGTGCTCAGGCCTATAAGGAGACTTATTGGAATAAAGATTGGCATTGACATTTCCCCTCTGATTGCCATCCTTATAATCCTTTTCATTAAATACTTTTTGATACATTCTATGATAGAATTTGCATATAAAATAAAGTAGAAGGAGGAAGCCTGCATGCGAATAACTCCGCTGGATATACAGCAAAAACAGTTCCCTGTAAGATTCAGGGGCTTTGATGTGGAGGAGGTTGATTCATTCCTTGAACTTATAAGGGAGGAGCTGGAAGAAATTTTAAGGGAAAACGTCTCGTTGAGGGAAAATGTAAGAAGGCTTGATGAACAACTAAAAGAATACAAGGGCATGGAGTCAGCCTTTAAAAATACTTTAATCTCAACACAGGAAATGGTGGAAGAATACAAAAACAACATAAAAAAAGATGCAGAACTCATCAGGAAAGAAGCAGAACTTGAAGCTGAAAAAATAATAAGAGGAGCTCAGAATAAGGTCATCAAGATTCATGAGGACATAACAGACCTGAAGGGTATAAGGAGACACTTTAAGGAAGAGCTCAGGAGGCTCATAGAGAGTCATCTCAGGATGATTGATTTTGACGAAGAAGAAAGAGAGGAAAAAACCCCAGGTGAGGTTTAAGTCCTTAAAAGGGGTTCAGGACATCCTTCCATCCGAGATAGAGTTATGGCAACACATAGAGGAGACCTCAAGAAAAGTCTTCCATAGCTATGGTTACAAAGAACTCAGAATACCCATCATAGAGACAACCGATATCTTTATCAGGAGTATTGGAGAGACCACAGACATAGTAGAAAAAGAGATGTATACCTTCACAGACAAAGGGGGCCGTAGCATTACCCTGAGGCCTGAAGGCACCGCACCCCTTGTCAGGGCATTTATAGAACATCACCTTTATAACCAGAGCCCTCCACAGAAATTTTATTACTCAGGGCCAATGTTTCGTTACGAAAGGCCACAGGCTGGCCGTCTCAGGCAGTTTTACCAGATAGGGGTGGAGGCCCTCGGCACCGAAGACCCAAAATTAGATGCAGAGGTCTTATCAATGCTAAAACTTCTCTTACAAAGACTTGACCTCAAAGGTCTTTCCTTTGAGATTAATTCCATAGGATGTATCGTGTGCCGTCCTGACTACAGGACATCCCTCAAGGGATTTCTGAAAAATAAGTTGCACCTTTTTTGCGGGGATTGCCAGAAGCGGTATGAAATTAATCCCATGAGAGTCCTTGACTGCAAGGTCCATTCTTGCATAGATGCAAGAGGCGGTGTGCCAAGAATAACTGAATACCTCTGTGATGATTGCAGAGAACACTTTGAATCTGTAAAAAAACATCTAAATACCCTGCGTATCCCTTATTCAATAAATCCTGATATGGTAAGAGGCCTCGATTATTACACAAAAACGACTTTTGAAGTGACTGCATCCTCTCTCGGTGCACAAAAGGCAGTAGCAGCCGGGGGACGTTATGACGGGCTTGTGGAGGACTTCGGTGGGCCCAGTACCCCTGGCATAGGTTTCGCACTCGGCATGGAAAGGATTGTAAGCCTGCTTAAAGATGGTCTCAGAAAGATAGAGCCCTCCCCCCTTTTCATAGCATCCCATGGAAAAGAGGCATCAGAGGCGGCCCTGACACTCGCAGAGGGGTTGAGAAGTAAGGGGTTAGTGGTAGAAATCTCTTATGAAGACGCCTCCCTTCGAAGCCAGTTGCGAAAGGCTGATAACATAGGGGCAAAATATGTCCTGATCTTAGGCGAAGAAGAGCTCAAAAAAGGTAAAATAATCTTAAGGGACATGGAAACCAAAAAACAGAAGGAAATACCGATTAAAGAAATAGATAAATTTCTCTCAGGGAGTTATGAATAAATTGGTAAAGGGTTTTACAGGAGTAATCCTCGCAGGAGGCGAAAATAAAAGAATGCCGCTACTTAAGGCCTTTATAGAGATAAATGGAGAAAAAATTATTGAGAGAAACCTTAAGATCATGAAAAACTTATTTAGAGAAATTTTTATCATTACAAATACTCCTGAATTATATGTTTACCTTGGTGTGCCGATGCTTGGAGATATTTACCCTTTAAAGGGCCCAATGGCAGGCATCTTTACTTCCCTGATAAATTCCAGAAACCCATGGGTATTTATATCTGCATGCGACATGCCCTTTATAAATAAAGAATTAATTCTTTACATGACATCAAAAACAGGCAACTGTGATGCTGTGGTACCGGAATTCAGAAAAAACATAGAGCCACTTTTTGCGCTTTATTCAAAACGACTTGCAGATGATATGGAGAAGGCTATTTTAAATAATAAAACCGGACTTCAGGACTTTTTACGCCAAAAAAGGGTAAAATATATTACAAAAGGGGAAATAAAAAGCTTTGATCCTGATGAAAGGTCTTTCATAAATCTCAATACCCCTGAGGATATCCAGAGGGAAAAAGGAGGAAAGGAATGTTTGGTCTTGGGATGACAGAGCTAATAATAATTCTGGTAATCGTGCTTGTAATCTTTGGAGCGTCGAGGCTTCCTGAGATTGGCAAAGGACTTGGAGCAGCCATAAAAAACTTCAAGAAAGCTACATCGGAGCCGCCAGAAATAGACGTTACGCCTAAAAAGCCCGTGGAGAAGGAAGAAGGGGAAAAGAAAAAGGAAGGATAGTGATTGGAGGCAAAACATCTCTTGCTCAACCCAACTTTTGCCGAGGTTAAACTAAAAGCCCTTTCTAATAACCTGAGAATAGTAAAAAAACTTACACGCGGCAAAGCAATCCTGTCAGTTGTGAAGGCATCGGCCTATGGACATGGGGCTGTCACAGTCTCAAAACACCTGATAAAAGAAGGCGTCTCAGCCCTTGCAGTGGCTTTTCTCAGCGAAGCAATTGAACTGAGAAACAGTGGTATTAAAGCCCCTATCGTTGTGCTCTTCGACTATGAAAATGCTAAGGCAGTTGTCAGGCACAGACTCACGCCTGTTATTTACAGCATATCTGCTGCGAGAGAACTTTCAAAAGAAGCCCTCAGGAATAATCTTCAAATCCCTGTCCACATAAAGATCGACACAGGTATGGGCCGCCTCGGATTTAAACCAGATGAAGCAGTGAAAAAAAACATTGACATTAACAGTATGCAGGGACTTAGAACTGAAGGCATTATGAGCCATTTTTCAGATGCAGTCCTGCACGATAAGATTTATGCTGAGAAACAGTTAGGCATCTTCAAAAAAATAGTCAGGGAATTAAAAAAAATCGGGATAAAGTTTAAATTTACCCATATAGCCAACAGTGCAGCCATTCTATCTTTCCCGGAGTCCCATCTGAACATGGTAAGGCCAGGCCTGATGCTTTATGGTTACAGCCCTTTTGATAACAATGTCGAAGACTCGCACCGAGAAAGACTAATGCCTGCCCTTTCTTTAAAAAGCAAAATTCTGTTCTTAAAAAGAGTGTCGGCTGGTACCCCCATCAGCTACGGCCGGACTTTCATCACAGGAAGAAACAGCCTTATAGCTACCATCCCTATTGGTTACGCTGACGGCTACAGCAGGAGCCTTTCCAATCAGGGCGAGGTCCTGATAAGAGGTAAAAGGGCGCCTGTTGTTGGCAGGGTATGCATGGACCTTACGATGGTTGATGTTACTCATATAAAAGAAGTAAATGAGGGAGATGAAGTTGTAATTATTGGTAAACAGGGCAATCAAACACTCTCAGCATCTGAAATTACCTCAAAAACCGGCACCATTACCTATGAGGTTTTAACATCTATCGGTTCAAGGATACCGAGGGTTTACATATCGGGCTAATTCACCTTCTCTGTTACAGGTGGAAAGGCGATTACTTTATTGCCCCCTAACCTCTTAGCATCGTAAAGCGCTGTATCTGCGTATTTGATCATACACTCCATATCTGATACACCAACGCCCGGGTAAAAACTTATTCCTCCACTGACTGTAAGTCTTACTTCATCGGACATGCCATGAAATCCCAGTTTCTGTATTTCTTCTGAAATTTTCATTGCAATATGAAAGGCATCTTCACCCCCGGTGTGGGGCATTATTATATAGAATTCATCTCCTCCATATCTCCCTACAATGTCAGAGCGACGGACCTGTCCCTTTATTGTCTCACCTATTCTCTTTAAAGCAGCGTCGCCATACTGATGACCAAAATTATCATTAAGAACTTTAAAATTATCGACATCAAACATTACAAGGGAGAGGCTGGTATTATAGCGCTCTGCAACAGAAAACTCCTCTTTTAGCCTCAGGTTCAGATACCTGTAATTAAAAAGGCCTGTTAGTTCATCTGTTATCGTCATCCTGGTAAGATGTATATTTTCAGTCACATTTTTCAGATGCCTAACAATCGAGACAATTCCTCCATTGTCGTCTATTAACGGATAAGCCGTTATATCGAAATGCATGCCTGTATACCCGCCAAATTTCGGGGTGTTTATCGGAACATCTATTCCCTTTATGCCACCCAGAGGGCAGTCAATGCAGGGTTGTTCTAAACGCCTGAATATCTTATAGCACTTCTTCCCTATAACATCTGCTGGAAACCCGAAGGTCTTAATTGTAGCGATGTTAGCTTTCAGTATGTTGTATTCCATATCCTGGATTATTAAAGGGTCTTGAATCGATTCAAAAGTCTTCTCCCATTCTCTCTTTTCTCTCTCTACGTCATAAAGGAGATTTGCAAGCCCTTTTGTCTTCTCTTTAATCCTGTCTTTAAGTAATATATTGGACTCAGTAAGGGCAATTGTCTTTTCTTTCAGTTTTTTGCTGAAATAAGTAGCCTGAAATGCAATCATAGAGAGAATAGCAATATGTATTACAGTTACGAGATAATTGATACTCCTGATAGAGCTTTCAAACACCAGCATCCCTGTGTAAAAGAACCCTGTAATAAGTGTTAGCTCAAGGACCGCTATCGGGGACCTGAGTCCGGCATCTATTATTGGAAAAAGAAGGGCAAAAATAAAAGGGCTCCTGCTGCCGCCTGTAATCCATATTCCTACTATGATAAGTATTATGTCAACAAGCTGTTGATAAAAAGCAAGGCGTCCAAGGTGCTTTTTTGTCTGAAGCCAGAGGTAAAATGGATAGTTTATAACCATACCCATGATCCCAAGTATAACGAGCTGAACAGATCCTGCGGGAAGGTCTGCACTTTTATAATAGACCAGCGCAAGGATGGTAAGAATCGGCGTAATTATGAGCCTCGGTAATATATACCATCTGTTAATGCTAAAAAGGTCAATCTGTGCTGTACTTTTACTATTCAATTAATTTCCTGCCTGCCTTGTGCCTGCTGCCAGTCGGAGATTCGTTCCGAAACTGAAAACTTTAGCCATACTGGTCTAAAACTTTACTCTAAAGATATTAGTATTGTCTACCCCTAAATTTATCTAACAGGCTGTTGAAAAACTCTAAGATAACCATAAATGTCATTCCCGCATGCTTTTAGCGGGAATCCAGGGTTTCCCGTGAAAACGGGAATCCAATTCCTTTGTATGGTTCCCTGCTCCCTGCTTAAAACCTGCAGGGACAAGTTTCGCAGAGCCTGCCCCGCACTTGATGCGGGGGACGACGTCTGGATTCCTGCTTTCCAGGCTGTTGCAGAAAGGGCAAAATGGTTAAAAATGTCATGCTGAACTCGTTTCAGCATCTAATAAAATCAATAGGTTATGAGACCCTGAAATACCCTGAACTTGATTCAGGGCAGTGTGACAAAAACATACTTTTTCAGGAGTCTCAATCTGAAATTTGTTTACAAGAATAAAAGATGTGAAATT
>JACROP010000168.1 GCA_016214385.1 Nitrospirota bacterium | reverse complement strand
TCTGCTGCCAACGTTATCCCAGCCAGTACAAAAACCAGACCCATCACTACTACCCATGCCTTTTGAATTTGTCGAACAAACATCTCCGTAACCTCCTTGCTTTAAATAAACAAATGAGGGCATACTATTTTTTTAATCATTTCTGCAAGTTCATTGATATTATATGGCTTCTGGATAAAGCCCTTTGCCCCATCATCAAGCATATTCCTTGCGTTGGAATCTATACCATATCCTGATGACACAAGGACTTTTACATCAGGGGCTATCTTCTTTAGTTTTTCAAATGTCTCTTTGCCGCCCATCTCTGGCATAATCAAATCCAGTATGACAAGATCTATCTTGCTTTTCTTATCTTCATAAATCTCAATTGCCTCTTTGCCATCAGATGCCTCGAGGACATAATAACCAAGCTCATTCAGAGTTTCCCTCGCAAGGTTTCTTACAGCCTTCTCGTCATCAACAACAAGTATTGTCCCCTCTCCACAGGGAAGCCTTCTTACCTCTGCTCCCCCTGCTTGTACTTTGACCTCTTTTTCTACTGCAGGCAGGTATATGGTAAATGTTGAGCCTTTGCCGAGTTCGCTATCAACGGTTATAAAACCATCATGGCTTTTTACAACTCCATACACCATGGCAAGACCCATCCCTGTTCCTTTGCCTTTCTCCTTTGTGGTAAAGAACGGTTCAAAGATTTGCTTCTTAACTTCTTCATCCATTCCCCTGCCTGTATCGTTGACCTTTATAACCGCATATTTTCCTTCCTTCATCCATGCAAATGGCTTTGTCTCTTCCATTATCTCTATATTGGAGGTCTTAATATGGAGGATGCCTCCAGCAGGCATTGCGTCCCTTGCATTGAGGCACAGATTCAGGATTACATTTTCAATCTGGCTTCTGTCTCCTTCTATTGCCCATAGCCCGCTATCGATGGTTGTCTTTATCTCTATTGTCCTGTCGAATGTCCTTGTTATAAGCTTTAGCACATCATCCACAACATCATTAAGATTCAGAGGCTCTACAATATACTTTCCCTTCCTCGCAAAACCAAGAAGCTGTTTGGTCAGCTCTGCTGCTCTTTCTGCAGAATGCTCTATCACATCGAGGGGTCTATAGATAGGGTCGTCCTCTGAGAGCTTCATCTTAAGGAGTGATGCATAGCCGAGGATTCCCTGAAGCATATTGTTGAAGTCATGGGCAATGCCTCCAGCCAGACTCCCAATGGCCTCCATCTTTTGTGCCTGAAAGAGCTGCTCCCTCATACGTTTTTCTTCCTTCTCCTTTTCCAGCATCTCAAACTCTGTTGCCACCATCTGGCCTACAGTCTGGAAGACCTTTATGTCTGGCTCTGTAAATTCCCTCTGTTTACCAAAGGCATTCACCATCCCCACCACATCGCCTTTCCTGTCAAACACAGCAAAGCCTATGTATGAATCCGCCTTTATGCTTGTTAAAAACTCTACTTCTGGAAACTGCTTATACGCATTCCTTTCAATAACGCACATATGCTTCCTGGATGTAATGTCCTCACAAGGCGTGTCTTTAAGAAAAATGTTTATACCCTTTTTTATCTCTCCATTTAGATGCAGGGATACCACGTACGCTGTCTCTCCATCAGGGTTTATTCTTGCTATGAAAGAATTCAGGTCAAACAGCCTTCCAATAGCCATTGTAACCTCATCAAAGAATTCCTCACCCCGCCTTGATGCTGCTATGTGGTAGATATTGTTGAGCATTTTTATCTCTTCCTGCAAAGACATCATTATCTGACTGACATTATTACTCAGGAATTCGAACTCATATATGCCTTTATATCCAGGCTTCTCACCCTTTTTCAGAGAGGTTATTATTCTGTCAATAGGCATTCTGATAGACCTGTGCAGGTAAAAAAGAACCAGAAGGGCGTTTATTAACAGTATAAATGCGGTTGCACCATATGCGACATTTACCTTTTGCACCAGTTGAGAATAGGCAGATGCATCCTTTGTAAGGATTATATGCCATTTCCACGGCTCAAAGTGTATGTGATATGTATAATATTTCCCCCCCGCATATTCTATAGACGAAACTACATTTTCCTCCAGATTTTTTTCCATCATCTCCAAAAATTGTGGCGGCAAATCGCCGGTGTATAGCACTTCCTTGCCATTCTCTATGATATAGCCTTCTATGTTATTCTGCCTCAGAAAGTTCTCTATTTCCCCTATGGCCAAACCTTTTTTAATCCTTACAGCCTTTTCATCGCCTGCAAGTCCTGTCCGCAGAAGCTCGCTTAGACTCCTATCACAGATATTGTATACATCATGTGACATATTTAAAAAATTGTCTTTTATATGTATATCCGCAAATCCCGAGACCGACCTTAGGACAAACAAATAGAGTCCGAGTCCAATTAGCAGAACTATTAAGATTACAGGTGTGATGATCCTGAATGGGAGGCTGTTTATTATCTTCATCTAAATACTGGCTTTGCTGTCCTGAACTCCTCGGGCCAGACGACTTCCTTTTTACCGTTCTGCCACTGAATGATGAGATTAAAATGCTTTATCTGCATCCCTGTCCTGTCAACGCCATATCTGCCAATAATGGATATTGTATCCATAGCAGATAAAATATCTCTTATCCTGTCTCTTTCGAGGCTTCTTGCCTTCTTTATTGCAGTCTCTATTACTTCACCCGCAGCATATGCTGTTGCTGCATGATAAGAAGGCATCTCTTTATAGGTCTCTATGTATGCCTCATAAAATAAGTTACAGATTGTAAAATCTGCGCAACCAGGCTGATACTCCCACTGGGATGAGGAAAAGGTATGGCTTGCATCGGATGTTAATTTATCATAAAATGTCCGCATTGCAGGCCCAACAGAGGCAAAATATGCCTTCGGATACCAGCCGATCCTTTTGAGGGACAGCCGCATGTTCACAGCCTCATCAAAATGTCCGCAGACAATGAGAACTTTTGCCCCGGATGCCTTTGCCCTTTTTGCAATCTCATCGAGATTCATTGTTCCTTTTTTGAACTTCTCAAATAAAAGGACATTAAGCCTGAACCTCTCTGCCCACTTCTTTGTGCCATTGGCAATGTCCTTTGAGAATGAATCATCGGCATAAACAATGGCAATATCATTCAGTCCATTAATCACCAATAATTCAAGAAAACCAACCGTATATTTGCTTGCAGGTGTATAAATGCCAAAGACATATTTATAACCCTTCTGCCACAGCCTGTCTGCAGATGCGCCTGATACAAGCACAGGATGGCCATATTTTTCTGTAACCGGCAGTATCGCCTCTGTTATCTCGGATGAGTAAGGGCCAAAGACAAGGTCAACCTTGTCTTTCAGTATCAGGTGCTCGTAAAGGGATTTTGCTGTTTGAGGGTCACTCTTGTCATCGTAGAGTATAAGCTCAACCTTTCTTCCGAGAATTCCACCTTTGCTGTTTACATCTTTCTCCCAGAGCCTGAACCCTTTCATCTGTACATCCGACATCTCGGAGTATTTTCCTGTGAGTCCGAGGGTGAGGCCGATTTTTATGGGTTCAGCAGCATGGGATGGAAGCAGAAAGCAGAGAACAGAGAACAGAATGCAAAAAATATATAATAAAGGTAAGGGAGGTTGTTCAAAGTCATCCATACCCAAATGATACCACGCTAATTAATGCAGTTATTGGCAGGGGAGATGGATTATTTTCAAAAAAAGTTGGATTATTTTCAAAAAATCTTTATTCAAGCATTCTCCCCGCCGCTGGCGGGGTCAATCCCTTATAAATAAACCAGCCACTCAGCAATGATAGAGAGAGCCAGATATAGCCTGAAAGAGAATAGCCGAGGATGAGCTTCCCAATCCCGATGGTCAGACCGGTGACAAAGAGGCAGCCGTAAATCCATGCCATGATTGAATTCTTTAATGTATTGCTTTCTGGCGGGTCATCCATTAACCTCTGTATTGGCCCCCATCCTGTTCCCCCTGGCTTTGTCTTTTTGTAAAATTCTATAAGCTTTGACTTCTCAGTTGGCTTTGTAAGAAGGGTTACTAATATCCACACTATTGTGGAGGTGCTTATTATCAGAAAGAGTTTTGCATAATATGGTGATGGGCTGAAAGATGGATGTGTATAGGCAATTATAGTCATGGCTGTGGATGCTGTCATTGCCGAAATCTCGCTCCATGCATTCACCCTCCACCAGAACCATCTCACGATATATACCAGCCCGGTGCCCGAGCCAAAGGCTATGAGGAACTTAAAGACACCAATAATGGATGTTGTATAGTATGTGACGATGGCTGTGATAATGGATAGAACAAGGGTTGCCAGGCGGGATACATTTATATAATGTCTTTCTGTGGCATCTTTTCTGACAAAGGGCCTGTAAAAATCATTCACAAAATAGGCTGAAGATAAATTCAGGTATGTGCTCAGGGTGGACATAAAGGCTGCAAAGAAAGAGGCGAGCATGAGTCCTCTCAGTCCTGAGGGAAGCAAATCTACCATCATCTGCGGATAGACAGCCTCGTGGTCTCTTGTTGCCGGGTAAAGCACGATGGATGCGAGGGCTGCGAGTATCCATGGCCATGTCCGAAGACCATAGTTTGCGACATTAAAATAAAGGGTTGCAAGAAGGCTGTGCCTTTCGTCTTTGCAGGAGGCCATTCTCTGGACAATCACACCTCCGCCATCCGATGAATACTTCGACCACCAACTCAAACCCACATAACCTAAGAATGTCATAAATGCCATTCCGAAAAAACCCTCATCGAGGGGTGGGAAGAAGCTCAGGGTATTCTGGTCAAGATGAAGTTTTATCTCTGAGATTCCTCCAGCCTTGCTCACCGATACCGCTGCTAAGATGACCGCACCGACCATGGCGATGATGAACTGGAAGAAATCCGTTGTAACAACACCCCAGTAGCCTGAAAGCATGGAATATACAACTGTAATACCGCTCGCTATAAGGATGCTCTCCCACTTTCCCCATCCGAGGCTCACATCCATTATCTTGGCCATTGCTAAGATTACCTGTGCCTTTATAATTGTGTGTATCGCAATAGAGAAATATATAGCCTTAAAACCACGGAGGATGGACGCTGATTTGCCTGAGTAGCGAAGATTGATTAGCTCCACATCTGTCAATACACCAAGCCTCCGCCAGAGCCTCGCAAAGAAAAAGACACTGAGCATGCCTGAGAATATAAAGCACCACCACTGCCAGTTCTCATAAATCCCATGCTCTCTGACAAGGCCTGTAACATAAAGCGGCGTATCTGACGAGAAGGTTGTTGCAACCATAGAGGTGCCAGCAAGCCACCAGGGGAGGTTCCTTCCTGAGAGAAAGAATTCACTCATGCTGGATGATGCCCTCTTTGTGAAATAGACACCGATTATGAGGGATAAAATCAGGTAAGCTATAATTATAGACCAGTCAAGCAGAGAAAGATTCATTTCTAAATCCACACCACTTTTTTGAAATCCTTCATACCCTCAACGATGAGATACATACCTCCAACCATGCCGACTTTTAATTTATCTTCAAGCCCGTAATGCCTGAGACATGTTCCACAAGAGTAGATAATAACGCCTATTTGCTCGATTTCTTTGAGCAATGATACTGCGCCATCATCGAGAGTTGTAAGCTTCACTCCTGCGTTTATGAAAAATATAGTATGGGGTAATTCCTTTGTTGTTTTTATTGTTTCTAAAAAGCCATTCATCAAGATTTTTCCAAGGGCCTCATCTTTCCCCAGGGTATCAGTCCCTATGACAAGGAAAATATCTTTTTCTTTCTTTTTGATATCTGACTCCTCATAGGTCATAGACTGGCCCTCGACTTTGCACATAGGACCTTTTATTATCTTAACCCTCCAGTGCTTATCCTCTTTCAAAGCCTCAACAGCCATTCCTTCTTTCTTTGCAAAGCGGATGATATTTTTAACAGATGCCTCATTATCGACAAGCACCTCGACAATCCCCTCATTTATTTCTGATAGGGCATCCTGTGCTAAAGAAACTGGCTTGGGACATGGCAGCCCTCTTGCATCTATCTGCATTTCACCCTCCTATATATCATACATATACTGTCCAATTAAACAAGCCTCAAGACAAATCTCTTTATGCCTTCCTTTTTCACTTCGTGTTCTTCGTGTCCTTCGTGGTTTAATCAGGTTTTGTTCAAGAAGGATGCTGGACAAGCCAGCATGACAGAAAAGGCATTAAATTATGATATAAGCTCCTTTATTTGTCTCATATGTATTGAACGAGTACAGGGTATTGACAAAAGTTTTTATATTTAGTATGTTGTATTTGAATTCTCCAGAGTGAAGACCCTTGGAAGGTAAAATAAACACCTCTCATTAATATCAAACAAACTCAAAATCTCCCCCGCATGGGAAGAAGGTAATCGTAATATGAGGAGTGAATCAATGAACATCTCAGAACTTAAAGAGAAAACTATCGATGAGCTTAGCCGAGTCGCAAAGGAATTGAGCGTAGAAGGCGCACGGGGTATGAGGAAACAGGACCTCATATTCGCTATACTGCAGGCACAGATTGAAAAGACAGGTTTGATCTTCGGCGAGGGAGTCCTTGAAATCCTTCCTGATGGCTTTGGTTTTCTCCGCTCTCCGGATTACAGCTATCTGCCAGGGCCTGATGATATATATGTCTCGCCGTCCCAGATAAGGAGATTTAACCTGAAAACAGGCCACCTTGTAACTGGCCAGATAAGGCCGCCAAAAGAAAGTGAGAGATATTTTGCCCTCCTTAAAGTGGAGGCTATAAACCATGAGTCCCCTGATGAGAATATCGAAAGACCTCTATTTGATAACCTCGTTCCTTATTATCCAACTGAGAGGATACAGCTTGAGTATGATAAGGATGACTATTCCACAAGGGTTATGGAGCTTATAACACCCCTCGGCAAAGGCCAGAGGGGGATGGTCGTTGCAGCGCCAAGGACTGGAAAAACCATGCTCCTTCAGTCCATTGCCAAGGCAATAAAGAAAAACCATCCTGAGATTCACCTTATAATCCTCCTTATAGATGAAAGGCCCGAAGAGGTAACCGACTGGAAGAGGCAGGTGAGCACAGCAGAGATTATAAGCTCAACCTTTGACGAGCCCCCCCAGAGGCACTGCCAGGTGTCTGAGATGGTTATTGAAAGGGCAAAGAGAGTTGTTGAGACAGGAAGGGATGTAGCAATCCTTCTCGATTCGATTACAAGGCTTGCCAGGGCGTACAATGCAGTCATCCCGACAAGTGGGAAGGTTCTCTCAGGAGGTCTTGATTCAAATGCCCTTCAAAAACCAAAGAGGTTTTTTGGAACTGCAAGGAATATAGAAGACGGTGGAAGCCTGACCATTCTTGCCACAGCTCTTGTTGACACGGGCAGCAGGATGGATGATGTTATCTTTGAAGAATTTAAAGGGACAGGAAATATGGAGCTTCACCTTGACCGAAAGCTCGTGGACAAGCGGATATTTCCGAGCATTAATATTAATGCCTCTGGAACAAGGAAAGAAGAGCTGCTCGTTGATAAGGACATCCTTAACAGGATGTGGATTCTCCGCAAAGTGCTATCGCCGCTCGGTGTTGTTGAGAGCATGGAATTTCTCCTCGGAAAACTTGCAGGGACAAAGGGCAACAAGGATTTCCTTGATATGATGAATAAATAACACAGAGTTTATTATTAGGTCGGGCAGATTATTCTCCCGAGGGCCTCGGTGAGCCTGAAGTTTTCTGAATAATCCACAGGGCAGTCAATTATTGAAGGCACTTTCTGTAAAAAGGCATCCTGTAGGATAGGCGCAAGCTCATCGTCTGCTTCAACCCTGTAACCTTTTGCCCCGAAAGACTCTGCGAGGGCTTTAAAATCAGGATTGCCAAAACTGGCACCAAAGTCCCTTCCAAATTTCAGCTTTTGCTTCCATGAGATAAGGCCGTAGCCGTCATCGTTAAATATAAGATATACTACTGGCAGGCCAAGTCTGATGGCTGTCTCAAGCTCTCCGAGGCTCATCATGAAACCTCCGTCTCCCATGGCAGCGACTACCTTTTTATCAGGGCAAAGCATTTTTGCTGAAATTGCTACTGGAAGGGCAAAGCCCATCGAGGAGAAACCATTGGTGATAATCACGGTATTTGGTTCATAGGCAGGATAAAACCTCGCAATCCATATCTTGTGCGCGCCCACATCGCTTATTAAGATATCATCCCTTCCAAGTACCGTTCTGAGCTCCTTCACAATTCTCAATGGCTTAAGTGGAAAGCCATCGAGTGGGCCGTCCAGCAGCGATTCTGTTATTCCTTTCAGGTTAAGGTAATAAGAAGAGTCTTTTTTAAAGTCCGAAGACTCCATGATCAGATTAAGTGTAGTGCTGATATCTCCCACAAGTTCAATGGCCTTATAATGGGCATCTACTTCTGCAGGAGTAAAATCTATGTGAAGAATCTCTTTACTCATCTCCGGGTTCCAGTATTTAGGGCTGAATTCAACCGGGTCATAGCCAACAGCAATAACAAGGTCTGCCCTGTCAAAGCCGCAGGAGACATAATCTCTGAGCTGAAGTCCGACAGTAGAGAGAAAGCGGGGGCTGTCTGCCGGCAGAGAGCCCATTCCCATAAAAGATGTAGTGCCACAGATTTCAAGCTTTTCAATAAAATTCCTGAGAGCCGCTGAAGCCCTGCCTCTGATGACGCCATTTCCAGCAAGGACTATTGGATTTCTGGCATTGCGCAAAACCTCTACAGCCTTTTTTATCAGATGAGGCTCAGGCTCCGGGTAATTTATATCCTGAACAGGCAGGGGTGCAGCAATGATTTCTTCAACGGCAACATCCTCTGGAAGCTCTATGTGAGTTGGCCCTGGTTTTTCAATTGCAGAGAGCCTGAAGGCCTTTCTTACAATCTCTGGTATTATCATGGCCTTCTCTATCCTGTGATTCCACTTTGTTATTGGCCTGAAGGCTGAAATAATATCCACATACTGGTGGGACTCCTTATGAAACTTTGACAGGTCTACCTGACCGGTAATTGCGACAACAGGGGAATGGTCGAGAAAGGCATCGGCAATACCTGTCATCAGATTTGTTGCGCCAGGGCCAAGCGTGGAAAGGCAGACGCCGGGCTTTCCTTTTAACCTCCCCCATGCATTGGCCATAAAGGCTGCGCCCTGCTCGTGTCTCGTAGAGATAAAGGTAATCGATGAGTCTTTCAGTGCGTCGAGAAAATCGATATTCTCCTCGCCAGGAAGGCCGAATATATGTGTCACTCCCTCGGCCTCAAGGCATTTTATTAAGAGCTCAGATGCTTTCATTTATTAGCTCCCTGAAATTTGAGATGGTTAAAAACTCTTTTGATTTTTTAGGCTCAACTCTGGAGTTTGCTACTGTCTTTAGCAGGATATATTTTATCCCGTACTTTTTTGCTGTCCTTAAAACATCTTCAGTGTCATCTATTAGCAGGGTTTTTTCTTTATCAAAGCCCAAACGCCTTTCTGCCTTTTCCCAGAATTCAATCATCTCTTTGGGATAGCCTATTTCAAAAGATGTGATTGTTTTATCGAAATACTTGCCTATCTCTATCTTTTTAAGCTTTATGTCGAGGACTTTATAATGTGCATTTGTGACAAGAAAGACCTTCTTTTTATGCCTTCTAAGCATCCTTAAAAAATCCTCTACATGCGGATGGACATCAATCAGGTGCTTAATCTGCTCTTTAAGGGCTGGAATATCTATGTCAAGCTCCCTTGACCAGAAATCAATATCAGTCCAATTTAGAGTGCCTTCATGAATTTTATACTTCTTAAGGAGCATTTCCTTTGCCTTCCCGAAGGTGATATTATTTTTCTCAGCATACTTTTCAGGCACGAGGTGCTCCCAGAAATAATCATCAAAATACTTATCGAGCAGTGTGCCGTCCATGTCGAGAAGGACGTATTTTATGTCTTTAAGTGGAATTTTTGCCATCACTATTGTCCGCTAAAAGTTTGAGAATTTTTCTTTTGTCGTCATTCCCGCGCAGGCGGGAATCCAGACGCCGTCCCCCGATTTAATCGGGGGAACTATTCAAAGGAACTGGATTCCTGTTTTCACAGGAATGACATGAAATGGCTCATTAAATATTGCTAATGAAAATATGTATTATCAATGCCTTTACAAGGTTTATCGGACATTAATTATTTGCCATAAGCATCTTCGATCCAAAGATTTTAACTATTGACTGCTGACTGAGGACTGATAAACTGTTTTTCAATCAACAGTTATGACTATTTTACCAAAATGTGCCCTGCTTTCCATCTTTTCATGCGCCCTCACTGCATTTTCCAGGGTATAAACAGAGTCTATAACTGGTTTCAACTTTTTTCCGGCCATCAACCCGGTAATCTTTAAAAGTTCTGACCTCCTCCCCATGATTGAACCGTGGATGTTTAACTGCCTTGAGAACACATACCTCAAATCGAGGTTTACTTCAGCGCCTGTTGTTGCACCGCAGATAACCATCCTTCCGTTTTTCTTCAGCGACCGCAGGCTTTTAGAAAAAGTTGCCGGGCCAACATGTTCAAATACGAGGTCAACGCCTCTGCCATCTGTTATCGCCATTGCTTTTTCATAAATGTCTTCTTTTGAATGGTCTATGATGTAATCGGGTGCCAGGCTTTTAAGTTTCTCTGTCTTTTCCTCTCCGCCTGCAGTTGCTATAACCTTTGCTCCTGCGAGTTTTGCAATCTGTATTGCAGCAGAGCCGATACCACTGCCTGCTGCAATTATAAGTGCGTCTTCGCCAGGCTGTAGTTTTCCCCTTCCGATAAGCATATGCCAGGCTGTTAGATAGACGAGCGGGAAGGCCGCAGCCTCTTCAAAAGAAAGATTCTCCGGCATGCGGATTACATTGACTTCAGGGACACGCACATATTCAGCATAGCCGCCATCAGTGGTTGCCCCTATAATACCGAACTTTACACACAGGTTATCGTTTCCATCCAGGCAGAAGTCACACTTAAAGCACCGCATCCCGGGGTCTACAAAGACCTTCTCTCCTGTCTTTACAGTGCTGACACCCTCTCCTGTATCCTCTACAATCCCGGCTATATCGCAGCCTGGTATATGAGGCAGGGTTGTGCCATAAGCTGTCAGGCCATTTCTTATCCACAGGTCGAGGTGATTCACAGACGTTGCCTTTACCTTTATCAGGACATCACCTGCCCTGAGTTCTGGCACAGGCACATCAACAAATTTTAAGACTTCAGGGCCTCCGAATTTGTCAAATATGATTGCTCTCATTGTTCCCTCCAGAATTTACGTAAATATTAACCCAAATCATGCATTAAGAAAATCACAGACCCCGAAAATTGAACCCACAAGATTTTTCAATTAATATTAAAAGATACCGTTTGCTAAAGTTTTTGACAAGATAAATTCAATAATGTTAAATTTTAGAGTTAAAATTTTAGCTCTATTTTTATATTTTATATCCGTAATCCTTATGCTTATGAAACATACATGCCGAAAAGTCGGCACACAGGAGGATGAAAATTAAATTATTTAGAGCTACAGGAAGAAATCGGAGCTTTGGCTTGAACTGGAAGAAATCCAATGAGCTGTATAAGAAAGCCATGGCCTTTATCCCTGGCGGGGTGAACAGCCCTGTAAGGGCATTCAAGGCAGTCGGCGGCAGCCCTATTTTTATAAAGTCAGCAAAGGGCTCAAAGATTTACGATGTCGATGGAAACGAATACATTGATTACGTCCTTTCATGGGGGCCGATGATTCTCGGCCATGCCTACCCTAAGGTTGTTAAAGCCCTTCAGAAGGCTGTCCTGAATGGGACAAGTTATGGAGCACCTACATCTCTTGAAATTGAGCTTGCGGGTATGATTCTTAAAGCATATCCCTCCATGGATAAAGTCAGGATGGTCAACTCAGGGACCGAGGCGGCCATGAGTGCCATAAGGGTTGCCAGGGGTTATACAGGTCGTGATAAGGTTATTAAATTTGAAGGCTGTTATCATGGCCATGCAGATGGCCTCCTTGTTAAGGCAGGCTCAGGGGCAACGACATTTGGCGTGCCTGACAGCCCTGGCGTTCCAAAAGACTATGCAAAAAATACCATTACGCTACCTTTTAATGACCTGAAGGCATTTAAGAGAGTTTTAGAGAAAGAAGTCGGTACGACTTGCAACCGAGCTGATAAGATTGCGTGCGTAATTCTTGAACCAGTCGTGGGCAATATAGGGTGTGTGCTTCCAGGAGAAGGCTTTCTTGAGGGCATAAGAAAACTAACAGCTAAACATGGTATTGTGCTTATATTCGATGAAGTTATGACAGGCTTCAGGGTTTCCTACGGCGGGGCGCAGAAAGCATACGGAATAAAACCTGATATGACCTGCCTCGGCAAAGTAATCGGCGGAGGCTTGCCTGTCGGAGCATACGGAGGCAGAAAAGAAATAATGAAAATGGTTGCTCCAGAGGGTCCTGTATATCAGGCAGGAACGCTTTCAGGCAACCCGCTTG